>JAISKZ010000069.1 GCA_031260725.1 Desulfovibrio sp.
ACACCTAACGCTCCGCTTCTGAAAGCATGCGGCACTGCTTCAGTTCGTTGGCATATCCTGCTTCACGTAATTATTCCCCTGATGATGTTATCTGAAACAGCATAGTAGCCTTCGTAACCTCACCCTGCCGCACATGCAAGGATTTCGACGCCATGCCGCAATCCATCTGGTGGATGCTCTAAAAAACATTTTATGGACACATGCTGCGTCTCTTAATATTCTTGCTCCTCGGCTGAACTGTCCGTTGCCGACACAAGGGTAATGTTGCAAAGCCGATGAGGTGTTTGATGCAGAATAGTTATCAGCTGTTGCTGCATAATCTGAAAAATGGCCGGAAGACCTTGTTTGTTACGCATTGTGGCCCCGACGGCATTACAAAAACTGTGCATGACGGCAATTTCCCCGCCGCATGGGCCGGTATGTATGGCCGTGAGCCTGCATTGCTTGTTGACAGGCATGACGACGAGATCACCGTGGCAGAATTTTTTATTCCAAAGCCGCGCATGATTATTCTGGGCGCGGGGCACATTGCGGCGCCGCTCGCGGCAATGGGTACCATGCTCAACTTTGATGTTGTTATTTTTGATGACAGGCCCTCTTTTGCGAACAGGTCACGTTTTCCTGATGCGCATGAAATCATTTGCGACTATTTTGACTCCATGACGCAACGTATTACGATTCGCCACAATGATTATATCGCCATTGTAACAAGGGGTCACAAACACGACCTGCAATGTCTGAACGCTCTTTTAAAAATAGACGTCCCCTGTTACATTGGGATGATCGGCTCAAGCCGACGCGTGGGCATTGTGCGGCGGCAAATGTTGGCAGAGGGCTATGCGGCGGAAGATCTGAAAAGGCTGCATGCCCCCATCGGGATTGATATAGGCGCCGTCACCCCGGAAGAAATAGCCGTTTCCATTGTGGCTGAAATGATACAGGAAAAGCGTCAACGCCCGGCGGTGAAGAGCGGCTTGACTGCAGGATGGTGCGAAGGGGGCTTTACGGACATGGGGCTGCTGGAGTGGCTTGCCGGAGAAAGTGATGAGAAGGCCGCGATTATAACGGTATTGTCTGTCAAGGGCTCAACTCCGAGAGGCGTCGGGGCCAAAATGGGCGTACTCGAAAATGGCCGTATCGTGGGGAGCATTGGAGGCGGCTGCGCCGAGGCGGATGTCGTCAAGGACGCGCGGCGCATTATCCGGGATGGCGGTTATTGTTGTAAACTTATTGACATGACAGACTCCGCGGAAGAAAACGGCATGGTGTGCGGCGGCGTGATGGAAGTGCTGATTGAAGCGAGCCGCTGAACATTGCAAGGCGACGTCATACAGCAACAAGCCGCATACAGTGGCCTTTATCTGCCGAACAGAACAAACTTCATCAAGAGCATTCAGCCAGCGATATATATCGCGCGCGCAGGGCAATTGAATGGATTTCTGGAGCATTTAACCCTTGGCATAATCTAGAAAATCATGTATGTTTTACCTAGAAAATTGCCATCTCAAGTGATATCCGGGAATAGTTGGCAGTGTCCTTTATAGCCTTTCTTCAGCTTGCCGCCATTTTATTCTGGTTAAAATGAATGTCGATAGAACCCAGCAGATATTCTGAGCGAATGCACTTCGCCATCAAGCGGCAATCTCAAGTGTAAATCTTTAGTGGACACTGCACAAAATGTCTGAACAGGAAAACGTTCCGGACAAGTTGCCGACGCATATAGCCGTTATTATGGACGGCAACGGCCGTTGGGCCGAAGCGAAGGGGTTGCCGCGCACGGCAGGGCACCGCGCCGGTGCGGAAGCTGTACGCGCCGTGACGACAGAATGCCGCGCTTTGGGCATACGGCATTTAACTCTGTATATTTTTTCGAGCGAAAACTGGGGCCGTCCCGTAACGGAAATACGGGAACTTTTTAGTCTGCTGCGGGAATTTCTCGGCAGGGAAGTTCCGCTTATGAAAGAAAAAAACATAGCACTGAAAGTGCTCGGCGAACTTGCCGACCTGCCGCCCAGCGTCCGACAGATAGTGAAACAGGGTATTAAACGCACGGCCGGCGGCACGGAAATGACGCTTAATCTGGCTCTCAACTACGGCGGTCGAGCTGAACTGGCGCGTGCTGCGCGGGCATTGCTGCGCGAAGGGGCGTCCCTGGAAGACGTGAACGAGGAAAGTCTCTCCGCGCACCTGTATACAGCTGGGCAGCCTGACCCCGACCTGCTTATCCGCACCGGCGGCGAGCAGCGTTTGAGCAATTATCTGCTCTATCAGTGTGCGTATACTGAACTTTATTTTACGCCTGTGCTCTGGCCGGATTTCAGGGAACAAGATCTGTATCTGGCGATTGCCGCCTACAGAGCGCGTTCCCGGCGCTTCGGGAAAATCTGAACAGCAAAGGAGCCGCCGCATGAGCCTTAACCCGGCTGACAAAATTGTTGACATACGCCGCCTGGCAACAGGTCTTGCACTGCTTGCCGCACTTGCGCTTGTGCTCACTTTCAGGGGATGGCTGCTGCTTTGTGCTGTTCTGTTCGTTTGCGCACTATGCCTCTGGGAATTCTACTCGCTTTTCTGGGGCACCAAAGGGCGCCTGCAAAGCCGTATCTGCGCCATTGCTCTCGGTAGCGCCATGATTATCCTGACATGGATGCACCGGCCGCAAGACGCGCTCGTCTGTCTGGGCGCTGGCTTTGTGCTCGCGTCCATGAGTTTTCTGTTTCGCTGGGACGTCGTTGAAGAAGAAAGCTCCTTCGCTTCCAGCGGCATCTTCATGGTCGGTCTGGCCTATGTGCCCCTGCTGCTTTTACCTGCGACATATCTTTCCAACGTCAAACTCATTTTTGTTCTGGCCGCCGTGTCCGTGTCGGACACAGCCGCATGGTTTGTGGGCACGCATTTTGGTCATCATAAGCTTTGGCCCCGTGTGAGTCCCCAAAAAAGCTCTGAAGGGGCAATAGGCAGCCTGATCGCCTGCGTTGTGTTCTGTGCCGTTTACGGTGCCATTTTCGGCAAGCTCGGCTGGATTTCCTTCGCGCTGCTGGGCGTTACACTCAACGCTTTTGCCCAATTGGGCGATCTTTTTGAATCAGCGCTTAAACGCTCTGTCCATGTCAAGGACTCAGGCTCCATTCTGCCAGGGCATGGCGGCATGCTGGACCGTACAGACAGTTTTTTGTTCGCCATGCCCACGGTGGCGGTTGTGGACCAGTGGTTTTTCTTTTTTTAGCGACAAGCCCCCGGAGACAATATGGCTGAACTCTGGCCGGGGCTGGGAGGCCCGACAATCTCCTATATTTCCAGCCCGCCGTCAAAAAGATGGCGGCGCGCTTGGCCGCGCAAGCTTGTTATTCTCGGGTCAACAGGTTCCATAGGGCAGAGTGCCCTCGCTGTGGTGGAAAGCAAACGCGAAGATTTTTGCATCATCGGTCTGTCCTGCGCCCGTAATGTGAAGCGGCTGGCGGCTCAGGCAGAGCGTTTTCGTCCTTCCTTCCTGGTCGTGCTGGACGCCGCCGCCGCGTATAGACTCAAGCGGCTTTTGCCAAAAGGCTATTCCCCGTGCATACTGGAAGGCCGCGATGGCTATGCCGCGCTTGCCTCCCTGCCGGATGCCGCAACAGTGCTGTCGGCCCAAGCCGGGTCAGCCGGCCTTGCCGGCACACTGGCCGCTGCGCTGGCCGGAAAGATCATCTGCCTTGCCAACAAGGAATCCCTTGTGCTCGCAGGCGACCTTGTGCGTGCAATCTGCAAACATACCCACGCCGTCATTCTGCCTGTGGATTCAGAACACAACGCCATTTTTCAATGCCTTGCCGGACGTGGGCAGGAAGCGGCAAGCCTTGTGCTCACCGCATCGGGCGGGCCGTTTCTCGGCAAAACCAGGGAGGAATTGCGCAACGTCACGGTTGGGCAGGCGCTGAAACACCCGACATGGCGGATGGGCGCAAAAATTAGCATAGATTCCGCAACTCTGATGAATAAAGGTCTAGAAATTCTGGAGGCTTTTCACCTCTACGGCGTTGATTCCTCCCGCATTCGCGTGCTCATACACCCGCAGTCTGTGGTGCACTCTCTGGTTGAACTGACAGACGGCTCTTTGCTTGCGCAAATGGGCGCGGCGGACATGCGGCTTGCTTTGGCGCACTGTCTGCTCTGGCCTCGCCGCGAACCGGCTGGCGCGGAGCCGCTCAATCCTGCACAGGCCTGCGCGCTGACATTCCATGAGCCGGACACACAAGCTTTTCCCTGCCTTGCACTGGCCCGCAGGGCACTCAAACAGCGCGGAGGGCTGAGTATTATCATGAATGCGGCCAATGAAGCGGCTGTGGAGCTTTTTTTACAGGGTCGCATACGTTTTGCGGATATTCCGCGTCTGATTGAGGCCGCCATGTGGGCGCATACGACAGGCGAGCCGAGCGCTCCCTTTTCTCCGCCGCTGACGGCAAAGCGCTTTCCCGCTCTCACCCGGGAAGTGCATCTTTTGCAACAACGCATTGAGCGGCTTGATCGCCAAAGCCGCGACTTTGTGAACAACATGGCGAATGATGGAGAACAACAGAAATGACGACCATTATGGCTGTTGTCATTGTGCTGAGCGGTCTGATCTTTTTTCACGAACTCGGGCACTTTGCCGTGGCCCGCTGTTTCGGGAT
>JAISKZ010000015.1 GCA_031260725.1 Desulfovibrio sp.
GGAGATAACGAGTTTATTGTCGATAATGTCAATAATATCAATATGATCAATTTGAAATCCGGCAGCAATACTACATTGCTGGATGGATTCAAGTTGACTGCCCTAAAACACAGCTTTAACTTGAATCGTGGTGCCACTTTAACTGTACACCGCAATACAAACATAATTGCGGATAGTGCTGTTTTGAGCGGCAAGATGATATTCGACTTGGACGAGGTAAACAATATTACTGATCCTATGTTGAATATCACATCAGGAATGATTAGTATTAATGGAAGTACCGCCGAATTGGCACGTCCAGGTAATCTTGCTTCGCTTAATGTCGGAGATAAGTTCTACCTGATTAACGGCAGCACTACATTACGTGGTGTTTCAGCCAGTGAAGGCAAAATACAAACAATAAAACATGGTTCATTGCTTGAGGCTGTTGTTCGGTTTACGAAGTTAGGTAATGACTTTTATGCCGAAGTTGTTTCAAAGAATGATGGCGGTCTTAATGCAATACAACCAATGAGTTCTAATGACGACTGGCCAGAATATCCAGAAATTCCGGAATATCCGGAAGATCCGGTTTGTGGTGGTGACCTTAGTGATGATTCTGACTATGAAGTGCCACTGATTGACGGAGAAACAGGAGAAGTAATTCCTAGATCAACAACAATAACTTCTCTTTCCTCTCCGATTGAGTTAGCTAATTCTGTTGAAACGACAGATCTGGCTCTTTCAAATCAAGTTACTGAGTTAACGGCTTCAAATTCTTCAGGTAATTCTGAAGATGCTGAATCCTTGGTCTCTGGTGCGGAATCTATAACCAGATCTAACATCGTGGGTATTGCTCTTGCCAATCAAGGCGCAGACCTTGCGGCAGGTAAGGGTATGGAAAGCGCAGTTAATTCTGCCAAGAAAGACGCTTGGGGCGCATTTGGCGCAGTCAGTGCAGGCAGCACACGTTATAACAGTATTGACGTTGACGCAAGTAGCGTTAATGTGATAGCTGGTATTTCGCGTGGTGTTGACACCGAAATCGGTCAATTGACCGCAGGTGTATTCTTTGAGTATGGCAGTAATACTTACGATACTCATGGTAGTGGCAATGCTTCCTATATCGGTGGAGGTCTGTTAGGTCGTATGGACTTTGCGAACACTGGAAACGGGCACTTCTATACAGAAGCAACCGCTCGTATCGGTGGTCTCAATAACAACTTCGACTCTAATGTACTGTCTGACGGTTATGGACGTAAAGCTGGATATGAGATACAATCCACGTATTATGGTATTCATTTTGGTACCGGGTATATGTGGAATATCTCAGAAGACGTTGCTTTAGATGTCTATGGTAAATACTTCTGGTCACATCAGGATGCAAATGACGTAGGTCTTTCTACTGGTGAAACTGTGAAGTTTGATGCGGTGGATTCTCATCGTCTGCGTGGTGGAGCGAGACTCTCTTACGCAATCAATGAGTTCGTTAGTCCTTATATTGGTGCAGCCTATGAACACGAGTTCGCTGGTGAATTAAAAGCATCTGTATATGGTTATGATATCAAAGCTGCGAAACTCGAAGGTGGAACAGGTATTGGTGAGATTGGTTTGGCATTCAAATCTTCTGATCAATCACCGTGGTTCCTTGATCTTGGTGTACAGGGTTATACAGGCCAGCGTGAAGGTATTGGTGGTTCTTTACGCGTAGGACTGGAGTTCTAGGCGCATACCCGCCAACGTCACCATGCGCGGCGTCAGCTCATTCGGCCCGAGCCGCGCTTTTTTCGTATTTGTAACAAGAACACTGCCTTCAGCACCTGACGGCGAAACTCTCAATGCCCAGTAGTGGGTCAGCTTGAATCTGCCAAGGTAGCAATATCTTCAAAAAGAGTTGCTTTCATATCCGTAAACACTTCTTCCATAGCCTTGATTAAATTCTATGTCTGCCAAAGGAGCGCAAGTAAATCTTGTGAAATCAAACTGTTAATATCTTTAGAACGTAGAAAACGGGGTGGTTTTAGCGCGCTACTACTTCCACCACCGCGACTACCTGTAAAACTAGACCGCAAATTATTTTAAACTGACCCAATACCGAATCATGCGTAATCTTGACAGCAAGGGCACGGACAGGTTAAAAAATTTTGAGAAGGCTGTGCAAGCATCACTACAAACAACGTCAGCCAACGTAACGGCTTTGTTGCGCATGGCCGGGTGACGCCCATCTCAGTTTGTGCGGACGTCGCAAAAAGGCAGCATAACTACTTGACACCCAAAAGCATGTTCACTACTCTTCGCAAATTGTGCTTTGGGCTGTCGTTCAATTGGCAGGACGGCGGATTCTGGCTCCGCTAATCAAGGTTCGAGTCCTTGCAGCCCAGCCACTCGCGTCCCCATCGTCTAGTCGGCCCAGGACAACGGCCTTTCACGCCGTCAACAGCGGTTCAAATCCGCTTGGGGACGCCAAATTTAGGTATAGAGAAGAACGCCAAAGTCTGAAAAGCCTTTGGCGTACTTGCTTTTCTGGTTATTTTTTGTTCCCCAAAGTCCAGATTTGACCCCTTGCATCCGACAGTTTTGTAGGTATATTTATAGGTATCGAACGCCGGAAATGGTTCGATATCTACTCTATCAACCTGTATAAATAACAGGAAAAAGTTGCAACGTAGGTATCGCCGGTGAATGACCCTGTCAAATAGTCTTGGCATAGCCAGGCTCCGGCAGACTACCCGTGAAGAGCTTGAAAAATTGCTAGAGGCCGCAAAATTGTATCTAGAAAATTCTGAAAAGTAGCCTGAATTTTCTTGCTCCTTCCGTGTGGGCGGCTCCAGAATTTCCAATATCTGAATTTCTACCCGAGTCGAGCATTAGGCAGGTAATGTCAATTGATTCCTTGACATTTATAACTAAATGGATATAAAAATTCTCATGAAGCTGCTTATCTGGATCGGTTCCTCAAAAAAAGACCTCCGTGCAATGCCGGAAGATGTGCAGGATATCTTCGGCTATGCTTTGTACCGTGCGCAACTTGGCTCGAAGCACCCGCAAGCCAAACCGCTAAAGGGTTTCGGCTCCGCAGAAATCTTGGAGGTAGTGGAAAACGACCAGTGCGGCACATATAGGGCGGTGTATACCGTTCGTTTTGCCAAGGCCGTGTATGTGCTGCATTGTTTCCAGAAAAAATCCGTGTCCGGTATAGCCACACCACAACAGGACATGGAATTGATCAAACAGCGGCTCAGGCAGGTGCAAGCTGATGCCAAGGAGAACAGCCATAAGTGATAACGAAATAGAAGTAAGCAGTGGCAATATTTACGAAGACCTCGGCATGGAAAATGCCGCTGAAATGCTTGTCAAGGCTCAGTTTGCCTCGACTATACAAGATATTATAGATTCTCGAGGCTTGACGCAAATTCAGGCGGCGGAAATGATGGGTTTGCCGCAACCCAAGCTTTCCCGGCTGCTAAACGGGCATTTCCGGGGCGTCAGCGAATTCAAGATGCTGGACTGTATAGCTCGTCTCGGCAGGGACATTCATATAACCATAGGCCCGGAATCTTCTATGCCTTGTGGTCGTATTGAAGTCTTGCACGCTATATAAACCGTCGTCCGAAACAGGCCGAGGAATATTTTTTACATCTAACCAGCCCCACTGACCTGCCTTGTCCTCTCGGCGCGTTGTGTGTGGCGGCAAGCAAAGGTTCGGGTAATTTCCGTTGTTCATTTGTAACGTCCATTTTTTTTGATGAAGGAAACAAACAAGAATTCTGGAATTTTTATAGAGATTAAATATTTTGATTATGAGATGACTTATAGTCATTAATTGTTTTTGTATGATAAAAATATCAAAAACATCACAAAGACAAAACTTTTTGCTTTTACCCTGTCTTGCGGGATAATAAAAAATTTTGTAGTAATATTTTCAGCAAAGGAGAGGCGGACATACCTGATCAGCCCTATGTCGCTCAACGAGTGCGGATCGTGTGCTGGTCAATTCACCGCTGTATAAACGCCTTGCGAGGACACCTTGTTTGAAACGATAGACGACATTACGGTGCGGTATGAAGAAAACGGCCAGATTCTCGTCAACGAGCTTGACAAGGTTGTTCTGAGTAAAGGAGCATGGACGACCATTCTCTTTCGTTATCAGGAATGGTGTCCGGACAGCGACAGCTTCGGGCCGGACAAATATGTCATACAGCGCTATAAAAAATCGGGCGGCGAATACCGAAGACAGTCAAAATTCGCCATTTCAAGCGCCGATCAGGCGCGCAAGATCGTGGACGCGCTGCTCATCTGGATTGAAAAATAACATTCCCTGCAAGGGCGTCCGCCTTGGGCGTTCCCATGAACAGGCCCGACCCGCACAGTCTTCCCCTTTCCCCCGGCGTCTATCTGTATAAAGACGTTCGCGGCCGCGTCATTTATGTTGGCAAGGCCCGTGTGCTGCGTCGGCGCGTGCTTTCTTATTTTCGCGCCGACGGCCTGTCCGCCAAAACGCGCGCGCTCCTGAGCCACGCGCACAGCCTTGACTGGCTCACCACCACCACAGAAAAGGAAGCCCTGCTCCTCGAAGCAAGCCTTATCAAAAAACACCGTCCGCGTTACAATATTGTGCTGCGCGACGACAAACAGTATGTCCTGTTCCGGATTGACGTAAAACACCCCTTCCCGCGTCTGGAAATTGTGCGGCGCGTCCGGCGCGACGGCACCCGCTGCTTCGGCCCTTTTACGTCGGCGCTCTCCGCCCGTGAAACCTGGAAGCTGCTGCACAGGGCCTTTCCCCTGCGCCGCTGCTCTGACCGCAGCATGAAAAACCGCGTGCGGCCCTGCCTGTACCACCATATCGGCCAGTGCCCCGCACCCTGTATGAGTCTTGTGACGTCCGAGGCCTATCATGACGCTGTACACAAAGTCTGTGAATTGCTGCAGGGTCGCTCAGAACCCTTGCTGTACAGGTTGCGGGAAGAAATGGCGCAGGCGGCCGCCGTCTTGGAATTTGAAAAAGCCGCCGCCCTGCGCGATCAGATTCAAGCTGTGGTGCGCACTGTGGAACGTCAGGCCGCCGTGCTGCCCGGCGGCGGAGACATGGACGCGGTCGGCCTGTTTCCGGCGGATGCGGGGCTGGCTGTCGGCATTGTTTTTGTGCGCGGCGGCGCCGTGACGGACGGCAGGAGCTTTTACTGGGCCGGCCTTACCTTTGAAGACGCCCCGGAACTGCTCTGGTCTTTTGTGGGCCAATATTACAGCACGCTCATGCCACCGCCGCGCGTGCTCCTGCCCTGGCTGCCGCCGGACAGGGAAAACGAATGGATCGGCACTGAAGGCGTTTCCACACCGGCTGAGGAGGAATTTTCCGAACGCGGGCTTATGGAGCAGACCCTGAGCGAAAAGCGTGGAAGCCCGGTGCGCATTGTTCCCCCGCAGAACGCCAGAGACAATCAACTTGTGGATATTGCCGCCTCAAACGCGCGGGAAGAAGCCCGCCGCCATCAAAAACAGCCTGTGACAGAAGGTATTGCGAGGGCGCTACGTCTGCCCGAAACGCCGCGGCGCATTGAATGCGCGGACGTCTCCCATACTGCCGGCCGTGAAACCAGAGTTGGTCTGGTTGTCTTTGAATACGGCAGTCCGGCAAGGTCGCAATACCGAAGCTACGCCATGCCCGACAGCGCCGACGATTGCGCCACTCTGCACGCGTGGGCGGCGCGCCGTCTCGCCAGCGGCCCTCCTTGGCCTGACCTGCTCCTGATTGACGGCGGGCGCGGGCAGCTGACCGCTGTGCAGCGCGCTTTGGCCGAGGCTGGACAGGATGCTCTTTTCCCCCTCGCGGCCATTGCCAAAGCCCGTGACGAGCACGGTCGGGCTGACCGCCGGGCCGGAAATGTGCGCGACAGAATTTTTATTCCAGGCCGCGCAAATCCCCTGTCCTTGCGAGACGGCGCGCCGGAATTGCTTTTTTTGCAGCATGTCCGCGACACAGCGCACAGATTTGCCGTTGGCCGACATCGGCGCGCGCGCAGCGGCGCCGCACTGTCAAGCGAGCTCATGCGGCTGCCCGGCATAGGTCCGGCCACAGCGCGGCTGCTCTGGGAAAAGTTTGCCAGCGTGGAGGCCATGCGTTCAGCCACACTGGACGATTTGCAAGGTCTGCCCAGCATAGGCAGGGTGAAGGCGACGGAACTTTTGCAGAAACTCAAGACATTGCACTGGTAAACTCTCATCTTTTGAACGCATGCTGCAGCGGCCTGCCGCTTCTGGCGGTAAGCGACGCGCCGTTGTTCTCTCTCGCCGGCCACGATCCTCATCATAAATAGAAGATGCCTCCGGCGCCGAACCGCTCAAAGTTCACCGGCAGGAGGCCTCAAATGGATGGAACCTTAAGTTTAAGCCACTCCCAAAAAGGTTTGCAAGTACCATGCTGAATAGACGGGCAGCATTCGATACCGTCGTTCAAAAAATCTTTGACTCGGAGGGCGGGTCTATACATGCCTATTTTTAGGTCTTGGAAGTGTTGCGGTGTTATGCCGTCTTTGATATTATCATATCAAAAATTTTTGGAGAAATCATGTCTGGACAGGCTGTTATCAAAACAATCCGTGTCGGGGACGCCGTGGGCAGCGTCATCTGCCACGACATTACCAGAATTGTGCCCGGCGAGAGCAAAGGGCCCGTGTTCCGCAAAGGGCATGTCGTGCGCGAGGAGGACATCCCCGTGCTGCTCAGCGTGGGCAAGGAACATCTGTATGTGCTTGAGCCGCAGCCGGGCTATGTGCACGAGGATGAAGCGGCGCAGCGCATAGCCGTCGCCGTGGCCGGGCAAAATATTTCTCTCGGCGCGCCGAGGGAGGGCCGTATCAATCTTTCAGCCGCATGCAGGGGCCTTTTACGGGTGGACGCGGCGGCGCTCGTCCGTGTGAACGGCGTCAGCGAAATCACTGTGGCGACGCTGCATTCTCTGCAGATGGTGGATGCGGGGCAGAACGTTGCCGGCGCGCGCGTTGTGCCGCTGCTCATCGCTGAGGAAAAGCTGCGTCAGGTGGACGCGGCGGTGACAGAGCCGATTGTCGAGGTGCTGCCCTTGCGGGTGGCACGCGTGGGCATGGTGACCACAGGCAGCGAAATTTTTCACGGCAGAATCAAGGACGGCTTCGGCCCCGTGCTGCGTAAAAAGTTCGCGGAACTCGGCAGCGAGATAACGGAGCAGACCCTGACAGGCGACGATGTGTCCACGATTTCAGCCGCTATTGATGATTTCATCCGTAGCGGTGTGGACATGGTCGTGGTGACGGGGGGTATGTCTGTGGACCCGGACGACCGCAGCCCCGCCGCCATACGTGCAGCCGGCGCGCGCATTGTCGTCTACGGCGCGCCTGTATACCCGGGGGCCATGTTTCTGCTCGGGCTTGTGGCGACCCCCAAGGGCGATGTGCCGGTGCTCGGACTGCCCGGTTGCGTCATGTACCACAAGATCAGCATATTTGACCTTGTTGTTCCGCGCCTTCTGGCCGGGCTTGCCGTCACGGCCGGGGACGTGGCGGCGTTGGGGCACGGCGGTTTTTGCGCACAGTGCGCGCAGTGCCGTTACCCTGTCTGCCCTTTCGGCAAATAGGATGCCTGTGTCGCAAGTCCCGTAGCGTTTCCGGCGGCATGTTCAAGCATGGTTTGAGCGGAAAGCGGCAACATTATTTTTCAATGTATCATATCCGTCATGCCGCGGCGTCTGAAATGCTTGCCCAAGGTGCAGACCTTACAGCACAGGAGCCATATCTCGGGCCAGCGCGTGAATCTGGACGGCGACAGACCTTGCCCAACGACACGTCCTGCACGCCTATAAAGCGCCGTTCAAGGTTGAGCGACACAGCGCCATAACGGATGGAGACCCACAGGCCTTTCACAAATACGCACCATTTGTCAGCACAAAAACAAAAGTGGAGAGGCTTTGTGCGGCCCCTCCACTTGTTATTGTTTATCAGCGCAGATTGTTATTCTTGAACAACTTCCTTCACCTCATCGCCGTACGGATCGCACACGACTGCATCCATATTCAAAAGCAAAATCCAGCGGCGAATTACTCCAACAATCACAAAGGCCATCATGACCATGACAAGCACACTCAGAAAAGCCAGTAAATATCGCTGGTTGGGAAGATACTGATTCTTGAGCAGCCAGATGCCGGCCCAGAAGGTGATGAATGTCATGAAAAGACCGGGGACAGCTGTCATCCATGCGTACTTCGCCTTGTTCATGCGTATGATTATCGTTGTGCCGATGAGCAGGGTTACGGCGGCAAGCAACTGGTTGCAGATGCCGAACAAAGGCCAGATATTGGCAATATCGCCGCTGTACACCAGATACCCCCACGCGCCGGTGAATACAAAACTGGTCACAACGATGCTGGGCCACCAGTTCTTGTCTCCCCACTTGGGCCACACCTTGCCGAGCATTTCCTGCAGGAAAAAGCGGCCGACGCGTGTGCCGGCGTCCACTGCGGATAGAATGAACACTGCTTCAAACATAATGGCAAAGTGATACCAGTAGGCCATCAGATGAGCCATCCACGGAATTTGTGCAAAAATGTGCGCCATGCCCACTGCCAAAGACACAGAGCCGCCGGGGCGGTGCATGAGCGTTTCCTGCACTTCCGCTTCCAGACGGGGCAGATCCTGCACAGCCATGCCGAGAGCCTCAAACGCTTGTTGCGGCGCGTTGATGGCGAAATAGTCGGCAGGCACCAGCA
This sequence comes from Desulfovibrio sp., assembly GCA_031260725.1. Lineage (GTDB taxonomy): Bacteria > Desulfobacterota > Desulfovibrionia > Desulfovibrionales > Desulfovibrionaceae > Desulfovibrio. The sequence continues at coordinate 8,720 of JAISKZ010000015.1, forward strand.
CGCAAGCGGCGGTCAGCGCCATAATGGACACAAAGCCTTCCGTCAGCATGGCGCCGTAACCCACAAAAAGCACGTCGCGTTCCTTACGGATCATCTTGGGCGTTGTTCCCGTGCCGATGGTGGCGTGAAAGCCGGAAAGCGCGCCGCAGGCGATGGTAATGAAGATAAAGGGAATAACCGGGCCGCCCACGATAGGACCGCCGCCATGTATGAATTTTGTTAAAGCCGGCATCTGAAAGTCGGGCATAACGAATACAAGGCCCAAAGCCAGCGCGACGATGGTGCCGATTTTCAGGAAGGTGGACAGATAATCGCGCGGCAGCAGCAAAAGCCACACGGGCAGAACGGAAGCAAAGAAACCGTAAATGGGAATAAGCAGGGACATGGGCTTCCTGTCAATGTCCAGCCAGCCGAACAGTTCGGGATGCGCCGTCACCCAAGGGCCGGAAAGAATGCACAGGAACAGCAGCACAATGCCGATAATAGAGGCGCCCATGACGTCGCCCTTGCGCCATATCTGCATGTACAAACCCACGATGACAGCAATGGGAATGGTGGCCGCCACCGTGTAGGTTGACCACAGGCTGTTGTGCATGGCGTTGACAACGGCAATGGAAAGCCCGGCCAGCGTCAGCAGCAGAATGGCCAGCACGGCCCAGGCCGCCACAGCGCCGGTGGTTTTGTCAATCTCCTGCGTGGCGATATACGCGAGACTTTGCCCGCGATGGCGCACAGAGGCGAAGAGCACGACCACATCGTGTACGCCGCCGGCCAATACGCAGCCGATAAGAATCCACAGCAGCCCGGGAAGATAGCCGAACTGCGCTGCCAGCACGGGCCCCAGCAGAGGTCCGGCCGCGGCAATGGCCGCGAAATGGTGACCAAAGAGCACAACTTTGTTTGTTTGCACATAGTCGTGTCCGTCCGCGAATTTGACGGCGGGTGTCTCCCGCGCGTCCCGCATATTCAGGACTTTGTTGGCAATAAAGAGTCCATAAAAACGGTATCCTATGGCAAACACGCATAAAGCCACAAAAATCACCGTTAAGGCATTCATGACACTCTCCGTGTAGTTATGTTATGAGGCCTTTCTTTCTAAAAACAATTAATAGATAGCGTTTGACTCCATTACATGTCAATCAAATTGTACATATGCGTTCAACAAAGTCTTTTTGGCTACAACTTGCGCAATCCAGCCCGAAATCACAGACAAGCCGCGCGGCAAGAACGCGCGCGCGCCGTTTCTCCCCGCAGGAGGGCAGCAGCACGGAGCGAGGCTCGGCCGGGTTTATTCCCGGTTGGCCGTCCGGACAAAAGCGTTGTATGTCTCGCGGCTGTTATGTGACGCCGTGTTCAGATTGTGCCTGATCCGGCTGTGGAAGCCCTCGGAAAAACCTTGCGCTAGCCCTTTAGGGAATGTCGCCGCTTCTTTGAGAAAAGCGCGAAACACCCGCTCTGTTTCCGGATCCCCTTGAAAAGGCGGTCTCTCCGCCGCGGTCAGGGCCGTTTCTATATCTTCATGCACACGCAGCATGGCCGCCTTGTCAGGGGGATCCTGCTTCAGCAGGGCGGCGGCTGTTTTGAACAGGGAAAAAATTTTTCTGCTTTCAACAATTTGGCGTTTCAAAGGGTTATCGCGCAAAAGAGTTGCTTCTGCCTGTGCGGCCATGCCGGCAGTGGTGGTTAAAAAAGCGTCGCGGGCGTTTACAAAGGCTGTGTGCGCCGTCTCAAGACGTGTGATAATTTTGTTGCCTCCGGCGTTGTCATCCCGGATGCTGTCGTCCTTCACATATTTTTCAAGAAGGCGGTAGTTCGTCGGCATTGTCTCCAGCGCCGCGCCCATGACATTGACATATTGTAAAAGCTGGCGGCGCACGTCAGACGTAAACATCTCCGGCGGCGGAGCAAGCCGTCCGGCGGCAGTCTCCCGTGCGGAAGCGTGTACTCTTGGCGCCGGTTTAAGCCGCCATGTTTGCAGATACGCATGGGCGTTATTCAGCAATGCATCCGGCAGGGTATAAGGTTCTTCCGCCAGCAGCGAGGCGGCGGTGTTGTAAAAGTCCACCAGTGCCGCGGCCTGTGCCTTTTCTGCGGGCGAGAGCGGCGGCTCAGCTTCCGGCGCTGTCGCGTGCGGCGATGATTGAACATGCGCCGGCTGCCAAGTTTGCTGTTGCGCGTGGTCCTCTTCGTCGTCAGAGCGACAAGCCGCCAGAAAGAGGAGAACAGACAGGCAGACGGGCAAGAGTATTGTTTTCATCAGACGTGGGCCAGAATCCAGTCATTCAGGGCCGTGAGATCTTGGCCCCAGGGAAAATTTTCGCCTTTGAGCATATCCCCTACGCCATAAAACTGTGTTTCCGCGTATTCCGCGGCATCACGGTCTGTTGTTGCGTCGCCGATCATCAAGATATCTTCCGGCGGCAATCCCGATATGTCGACGATCTCGGCAAGCAGCTGCGCCTTGGCCGGCGGCGAACCGTAAATATCTGTAAAAAAGTGTTCAAGCTCCCGCTCGCGCAGGATCATGCGCACTTCTTCCCGCGGCGCGCCGGAACAGACAAACAAGGGCAGTTTGCCACGCCATGCGTTCAGTACGCCCTGCACGCCGGGAATCAGCGGGCAACTCCGGATTTCGTCAACGGCATATTCAGCAAAGCGGCGGCCCCATTCGGCCGATGCCTCCGGCGTTATTTCACGGCCAAGCACTTCACGAGAAAACCACTCGAATTTTTTATAACGGCTGACCCCGCCGTGCGCCATGTGGTACATGACAAAGCGCTCCTCAGCTTCCTGTCCGTAAGGACGCGCCAGACGGGCAATAGCCCTGGTCTTGACAGGCACGCTGTCAAGAATCACACCGTCACAGTCAAAAACAAGACATTTCAAAGCCATGGCTATCCTCAAATATTTTCGCCGCGCCGTCCGATCATTTTTGCCGGTACGCCGGCGACAATGGCAAAGGGTTCCACATCTCGCGTCACTACCGCGCCCGCGCCCACCACCGCGCCGCGCCCGATGCGCACGTCGGGCGTTATCACACAGTTTGCGGAAATCCAGACGTCTTCTTCAATGATTATTTTCCCCGGCTCGTGCCCCTGATGCATGATCGGCGTTTGCTGCCTGCTGAAGCGGTGATTGGCGGCGCGCAGCACCGTGCCGGGGCCGATTGCCGTATATGCCCCGATTTCGATAACGCCGTCGTCAGCGCCAAGGTGCACGCACGGAGAAACAGCCACATTTTTGCCTAAAACAAGAAGGCCGTTGTTGGCTGTGATAAAAGAACCGCGCCCGAGGCGCACGCCGTCGGAGAGACGCATATTGCGGCAGGCTGCCAGCGTCAGGGCGGTGCCGAAGCGAACTGAACCGCAAACGCTGAAAAGCGGCCGCCATGCGGCAAGACGCGCCGCGAGTCCAAGCGACGTTGGCAGCCAGGCAAAGCATGCGATCCAGAGTTCTTCCAGAACGGCCGCGATGCGGGTTTTACGGGGCGGCACCTGCAAAACTCCGTCTACCGCGCGTATTGTTCCATCAGCTTGTCCCCTTCCATAAGCCGCTGCACGCGAGCCAGATCTTCAGGCGTGTCCACGCTGAAGGTTCGACAGGCTGTGGGCACCATGCGCACTTTTTCGCCGTATTCAAGAATGCGCATCATATCCACAGATTCATAAATTTCCAGCGGGCTTTCCTCCATCCCGTTAAAACGCAACAGATAGTCGCGTCTGAAGGGAATAATGCAGACCTGTTTGCGCATGGGCACTTTTTCCGAACCTTTTTTACGCGACGGAACAGGTTCGCGCGAGAAATACAGTGCGTTGCTGTTACGGTCAATCACCACTTTGACTTCATTGGGGTCTTCAAATTCTTCAAGCGTTTCCATCTCGGCCATCAGATTGACGACATTGATGGAATCGTCGTCAAGCATGGGAGCGACGGCAGCGTCAATTATCTCTGGCGTAACCATGGGCTCGTCGCCCTGCACCATAACGACAATATCCGCTTTTTTGCCGGTTGTTGCCTCAATTTTGAGCAGCGCCTCAGCGGTGCGCGTGGAACAGCGCACATGATGGCCGCCTGTCATCACGTATTTGAGGCCGGCGTTTTTACAATATTCCGCTATGATGTCGTCACATGTGGCCACATACGTGTCCGAGAGCATTTTGCTCATGGCTGTGCGAAAAGCCACATGCCCGATCATGGGCACATTGTGGATGAGAGCGAGCGGTTTGCCGGGATACCTGCTTGATCCCATACGCGCCGGAATGACAGCGATGATGTTCATGGAAGACACCTTGTGTGCATGTGGAGTATTCACTTATGAATAAACCCTAGACGTCAGCGGGCAGCAAATAGCCTCCTTCTGCCTGAAGTTCAGGGTGCAGGGCCATGTGCGCGTCTTCCATGACCCGCAGAATTCCCTGTCCAAGATCCACGCTGAGCGGCGGCGTCAGTTTGCGCCCCATTTTTGGCATGAACGAGTAGGGCGTGATCTGATAGTGCCCGCTGTTGGGATCGTCCTGATAGTTGACAGTCAAATTTTTGTTGAGCATTTCGCCTATCATTTTGAACAGATCCTCGACGCGCATGGGCTGATTGCCGGCAACAATGATGTTCTGATTTTCAAATTCCCAAGCCAGTACCGCCAATGTGGCTGCGGAGGCATCGTCGACGTGCACGTATTCCCGCAGGGCTGTGGGGGAGCCGTAATATGTAATGCAGCCGGTTGTCAGCGCCTCGTGGACAAAGCGGTGGATGGCGTTGCGTTTGTCCGCGCGCGGGCCGTACAGGGAGCCGTAACGTAATATGGTATACGGCAGATTGTGCGTGGCCTGATAATTTTCAATATAGATTTCACACGCCTGTTTGCTGCAACGATAAAATCCCCCGGATTTCCCATAAACATAGAGTGTACTTGCAAACACATAGCGTTTCACCTTCGCGTTACGGCAGGCCTCCAAAAGCATGGCATTGCCGAGCACATTGATTTTCGCCGTGTCCACAGGGCGTGTGTTCGCTTCTCCAATATCGGCTATCCCGGCGTAGTTAAAAACCATATCAGCGCCGTCCACGCCGGAGGACACGGTTTTCTCGTCCAGAATATTGCCCGTGAGCATGATCTGATCCGGCCGCAGCCAGGGCGAGGGGCGCAGATCAACGATGGTCACCGTATGCCCGGCCGCGGAAAGTTTGTCGCAGACATGCGAGCCCAGAAAGCCGGAACCGCCGAATACAGTAATTTTCACTGTCTACGCTCCAGGTTGTGGCCGTTCAGCCGCTTGCCATAAAAACACGCCGTCAATGCCGTAGGAGATAAAGCGCACGCCGGCGGCCGTCTGCCGCGCCAGTTCCTTTGGATCCGGCTGAACGATATGCAGCCCCATGTTCGTCTTGTGCCGTTTGCACGCCTCATGAATGCGCGTCATGGCGGTCTGAAAGTCAGGGTGGTCAAAGCGTCCCGTAAGCCCCATGCTGCCGGAGAGATCATACGGGCCGACCATGATAGCGTCCAGACGGGGATGCGTCAGGATGGCGTCAAGTTGTTCCACCGCCCGTATGTGCTCAATCTGGGCCACCAGAAAAATTTCCGGAGCGCGGTTCTTCATGTATCCGTCAAAATGCTTGCCGAAGACATTGGCCCGGCAAAAACCCACGCCCCTGTATTCCTGTGCGGTTTCACCAAGCTTGCGCCAGTTGTCCTGACCAGGGTATGTGGCCCAGTCCACCGCCTGATCAAGTTGCGCGCGGCTTTCAATCATGGGAAAGATGAGCCCCTGCGCGCCTGCTTCCAGCGCGTTTTTGACGGCTGTTTTTTCGGCTTGCGGCAGCCGGACGAAGGGCGCCGCGCCGCCGCACTCTATGGCGCGGAAAATATCCGGCAGGATTCCCCGACTGAAGGAGCCGTGCTCCATATCCACCGCCACCCAGTCATAGCCGGCGCGCGCCATAAGCTCGGCCACATCCGTTGAAGGCAGTTGCAGCCATGTTCCTATGGTTGGCGTGTCCGCCGCAAGCAATGCGCGAATGTCGTGTATGTCCATAAATCAGATCGCAGTTTTGGCGTCCGGTGGCTGATGCGGCTTATGCCTCGCTATTGCCAGCGGTCATAGTGGATTTTTCCCGCGTTGAAGCGGTCTGCTTCGGAAAACGGCTCTGCCGGATGTCCGACAACCACTATGCTCAACGGCATGATGTTGGACGGCAAGTTGAGAATTTCACGTATGGCTTCGGCGCGATCCTTCATGGGATGCAGCCCGCACCAGACAGTGCCGAGGTTTTTGCCGCGCGCGGCCAGCATGAGGTTCTCCGTGGCTGCGGAGCAGTCCTGCACCCAAAAGCCGGGTTCTTTTTCCTCATTCAAATTTGCGCAGACAACGATCACAACCGGCGCTTCAGCTGCCATTTTGGCATAGGGGTGACGTTCGGCCATGGATTTGCGCACGGCCGCGTCTCGCACCACCACAAAATGCCAGGGCCGGCAATTGTGCGCGCTCGGCGCCAGCATGGCCGCCTTGAGCAGAAGCGTGACATCCTCGTCACTGACTGGTTCCGTCGTGTATTTGCGTATGCTGCGGCGGGTGAAAAGCGCTTCAAACATATCCATTTCTTTGCTCCTTTTCAAAAAAACACATCTGTGGCGGGAGTAGTATGCCCCAATTTCGCAAAAAATAAAAGGGCAGTCATCCTGCCAGGATTCGCTCCTGATCCCGCGCATGTTGCAACACATTCTCACTTAACCAAATACTGCCCTTGCGAACCATTTGCATCACGCTGTATCATTGCAGGGCGCGAACACCCTGTTGCCAATAAAGGAGACAGCTATGGACTTTAAAGAACACGTGAAAACGGCCCGCACCTGCCGCCGTTTTGCGGAAAACCAGCCTTTGAACATGGCGGATCTGGACTGGCTTGTCGATTGCGCGCGACTTGCGCCTTCGGCAAAAAACGCCCAATCCTTACGGTTTACGCTGGTAGGTCATGGAGAAACCTGCAAAAAACTTTTTTCGCTGACAAAATGGGCCGGCGCGCTCAAAGACTGGGGCGGTCCGCATAAAGGCGAACAGCCCACAGCCTTCATCGCCATTCTGATGCCGGCAGACGCCGGGCAACTGGTCTGCTTTGACGTGGGCATAGCGGCCCAGACCATGCAGCTCGCGGCATGCAGCCGGGGGTGGGGCTGCTGCATGATCCAGTCTTTTGACCATTCCGCGGCTCCCGCGCTTTTACATGTGCCGACAGGGATGAAAATCGCGTTGCTCATTGGCTTTGGCGTGGCCAAAGAAAGGCGGGTAGTGGCCCCCATGCCTGCTGACGGCACCTTTGCTTACTGGCGCGACGCCCGGGGCGTGCACTATGTGCCCAAACGCGATCTGAAAGAACTAGTGGTCGCGCGGTATTGACACTGATTTGCATGCGCTCGTCACATAAAAGAGAATAACCTATGGCCCGGCAAAGCGTTTTTTGGCCTTGTCAGTGAGTTTTACAACGTGCAGGGCGGTAGCGGTTAATGAGTGTTGGGGACATGGGCTATTGACTCGTTGATTTTCAAGATATTTTGAATTTATCTGAATCAGGTCGAATCTTCATTTGGCGGGAGGGAGGCTATAGAAGTCACGAAGTAACTTATTGATTTCTATAACAATAAAAAAGGTATTTTTTTGAAATGCCAGCAAAAATACCAGCAAAAAAATTTGTTGTCATGGGCAGGCAGATACCTTCGTAAAAACACCCCACAGTAACGCCATTTTTTCCCCCAAGTGAAAAAATACCCACCTGTTTTTTTATTCGTTAATTTATACCTTAACCACCTCAAAATATTGCCGAACTCTGGCCTCAAACACCTGTTTTTTTATTCTTTAGGCTTTTTTCCCTGTAAACACCTATTTTTTTTCATGTAAAAACCTCTCTCTTCATCCGTAACCACCTCAAAATATTGCCGAAACTCTGTTTTTTAATTTTTTCAGTTTTTTTGAATGCTCAAAAAACCTACGCTTCTACGCAACAAGTGTGCCAAAGCTACCCTGTTTCCAGCTTTTTTTTTCACGTTTGCCATAACGGACATATCCCCATTTACAGCCCTTCAGTATCTCAACTTCCCCGCCATCAACTTCGCATATGCCTGCCTCGTAGCTCTCGGTGTAATGGAAATACGAGCATACGGCATAACACTTCCAGAGTTTTTGCCCTTCGTTTGTTTTTTCAGAAACTTTTCCATGCAGTGTTTTTGTGTCGGACGTGTCGGACATGTCGGACGGACTTACAGCCGCAACGTTATTTTCCGCCCGACATTCGTTTTTATTTGTCGGACATGTCGGGCGGATTATCGAAACGTCAGAAACTTTTCTATGTCGTGTTTTGTGGTCGGAACTGTCGGAACTGTCGGAACTCATTACAGCCACGCTATCTTTTAAGTTCCGACATTCGTTTTTGTTTGTCGGAACTGTCGGAACTCCAGATACCGATTTGTGGAAAACATCAGTCCAACTCATCGGAAACACTTTTAAAAACAAGTGTGTAAAAACGCGGTTTTTCTATGCCTTTTATTTTTTTGCTGTACTTCTTTGTAAAATTGCGTCCCTCGCCTTTGAGAAGTATACCTTTTTTACACAGCACCCGCGCCGCTCTTGCGGCGTTCAGCCCCTTGCAGACTTCTTTTTTCCAGCTTACAGGCAGAACAAAATATGTTGTCTCGCCGTCGCCGATCTTCCTAAAGCCGACCCGGCTAATGCAGCGTTCTTCCGGTTTTTCAATGTCCTGAAAACGGCTCGCGCCGTGTTGCTCAATAAATAATCTTACCTGTGACAGAATTTCCCTGTCTTCAGCCGCTCCGGATCCGCCACGGCTTTCAAGCCATGCGTCAAAGCATTTTTTCACGGCGGCCAAAGCCTCGCCTTCGCACCAGGGGAGCAAACCAAATTTCACAGCCATTTCACCGGCAGCGGCGCACAGCAGAAAACGCGTGGCCACGCGCTTAACTTGCCCGTCAGCGTCGGCATCGGCGCACAATAAAGAAACACCGTTGTTCAAGACGTTTTTCAGGTCCCTTGTCGCGTCTTCTCTATTGTCGGCAAAGTTCTGAATGAACGCCCGCGCGGCATGGCCGTAGTCATTTGCGCCAGCTTGCTTTATTGCGTCGGCAAAGGCGCAGGCGTCTTTGTGCTCGTGCAGGTCTTCAAACAGCCCTAAGCCGCAACCCGCATCTGCTGGAATATCCACCAGCCGCACTTCTTGCCCTGCTTTTGACGCGAAGCCCTCTTCATTGAGTTTATCCGCTAAGCCAATCTCGCCAGTCGAAAGAAACATTATCCGCCAGGACTTTGAAGCCTTTGCTGATCCGTCTTGCCGTGAACGTGTTTTTCCGCTCCCGTTGGCCAGCATGTATGAAGCCTCGCGCAATCCGTGCCCTGTCACTTGTGACAGCTCGTCAAGCGCAAGCAATGCGTCGGAGTGTAAAGCCGCAAGCCCTTCCAGGCCGTTGGCCGTTGCCCGCCATGAGTTGACAAAGCCACCCGACAAAATGCCTTTACCCCAGACACTGCCGGCAGCGGCAAGCGCTGTTGACTTGCCGATTGACGATTGTCCGACAAAGTTAAATCCGCCGCTTTCCTGTCCTGCCGGTTCAAGCAAAACAGCGGCAAAAGAAGCGCAGATAGCCAGCATCATTCTACTATTGCCCCGCGCCAATGCGCCGATAGTGTCGCGCCAGCCATCAAGAGTTCCGCCAAGTTTGAAAGGATTGTGCGGATCGGATACCTGTAAAACCGTTGTCTCCGTAGGGAGTTCCGACAGTTCCGACAAGCATGTATCATTGTCGGAACTATTCAACCAGTTGGTTTCGTTGGTAGTTCCGACAGTTCCGACAGTTCCGACAGCTTTTTTAATACTTGTATTAGGAAAAACATAAACATCATCATGCCAGCCTGTTCGATCGACACAGCGTATCAACAGATCTGTTCTGTATTCCATGAAGAAGTTATTCAACAGGCCACGCGCCCTAGTCCCCCAGCCTATCGACAAGCCGCCATCTGCAAGCCTTGAACGCCACAATGAAGGATCACGCCCGACAAGCTGTTCTTTTGGCATCGCCCATTTATGCGGTACTCCTTCATCATCTTTCCATTGAAGCCACAGCCCCCATTTGTTGTTCTCCGTGTCTCGCGTTTTGCCAAGCACTTCAAACGGCCCGGAAAGCCACGTTTCCTTGTCTTTTCCATCATCACCCTGTTCACGATGCCACAGGCCGGGCTTATTGCCTTGTTGTTTAAAATAATAGCCGTGCGGCATTTCCGCTTTTGGTGGTTCCAGCTTCCTTGCCTTCCCGTACTGTCGAAAAACCTCATCACGCCCTTCAGCCTTATGCACGTCATTGAAGTCACACTTGCCGCCATTGAGAGAGGGCACGGCCAGCAATGCGCCCACAGCTTCAACGGCCTTCGTAGCCTTCTCAAGCCCCGTATTCGACTTGCCGTCAGCAACATCATTATCGGCGGCAATGACAATTTTACGATCAGGATACTTACGCCGCGCCACTTCGGCCACTGGCAAAAGGTTATCGGCATAGAAAGCCACAAAAACCGGATCGCCGGTGCATTGATGCAAAGACAAGCCGGTTGCCAAGCCTTCGCAAATAATCAATGACCTTTCTGAATGCTCGTCTTTGTCGCCAATGGGGAAGAAACAACCGCCTATTTTCCCGCCATGAAGAAACTTCTTCTCATTCGAGCCGTCAGCTTCCATGCTGATAAGCTGCAACGAAGTGAGAGCGCCCGCCTCGTTATATAACGGCACTATCAGCGAGTTTTTACCTATCTTCAGACCAGGGCAAGGCTTGACGCCCTTTGTCGCTAAATAGGCGTGTTCTGTGCAATCTGAAGCCCTGCTGTAAATGCCTTGCGCTTCCTTGGCCGCCGCGGCATGTTTTTTGGCCTTCTCTTCAGCAAAGGCGGCCTGGTTCGCTACAATCCGAAGTCTAAGCGCCTTTCGTTCCTTGGCGGTCATCTGCTTTGACGTTTGGGCCGTCCAGGTGTCTTGTGTTCCTGCCGGGAAGTTCCACCATCCAACAGAAGCAGGCGCGTCGCTGTGTGCTGTGTAAGAACCATCTTTGCCCTGAGGCTTCTTTTCCGTGCCGCAACGCTTTATCCCCGCATCCCAGATAATGCTTTCCAGAACAAGCCCGGCGTCGCGCAAGGCGGCCAGGGCTTCAGCTTCAATCTGGTGGTTTAGTGCCGGCATGATGATGCCCTCCCGCCAAGGCTAAGGCTGAAATGAAGACATGCGGGCTGATGAGGCAAGCAGCGCTCGCCGGTCAAACAGCAAAAATATTTTTCAGAATAAAAACATTCGTTGCAAAAACGCTTGACCTTTGGGGAGGGTTTGGAGATAGTGAGGGCGTTCTGGTTACCTCCACTTTGTTCCAAGCGCCCGCCCCCGGGCGCTTCTTTTTTTGAGTTCATGACTACTTCACCTCCGCTTTTTTGATTAACTGTTGAATAAAACTTTGAATCTCGCTTGACCGCCACAAAGATACGCGGTGACTGATCTTGAGCGGCGCAGGCGCGACGCCTTGCCTTACCCAATTCCACCAGTGCGACCGCTTGACCTGCACGACTTGCAAAACGTGCGGCAACCGCCAGAGTTCTTCCGTCTGTTTTTCGATAGCCATAAAATTTCCTTTTCCTATGGACTGTTGAGTTTCCTCTTGGTTTAACACAAACTGAATTCCACGCAAGCCCGTGGTTTTTTTATTATTAATCATTATCCTTAATATTTTTTATATTTTTATATTTAATAATTCCAACATGTTACGATATAAATTACAAATAAATTACAGAATAAATAATAGAAATATAAGGTTGCCGCACGTTTAGGGCAGTTTTCAGACCACCACATAGACCTCTCAATTTTTCCCACTAAAAACGCCAAAAACACCAATGATTGTGCATGTATAAAGTACTTGTTTTTAACCTTTCACCAAGTTCAAAAGGATGGTAATCAAAAAAGGCTATGTTTTTCTTATATTCTTACCTTTGGTTGCTCCGCAGCCTGTATAGATAATCCGCTAAAACCGTTGTCTCCCTAGGCTTGTCCAGCATTTTCAGCAAGCAAGAGCAAAGGTAAAAACATTTGCAGCTGTAAGCCCCTCCAGCACATCCAGCAGCAAAACACAACATGGAAAAGAGTTTTTACGTCACAAGTGGCGCTGGAGATGGTTGCCGCCGAACAAGGCCGTGTTTGTGTATTTTCACCTTTATTTTCCCTTCCCGCAGCCTGTCCAAATAATCAGCCCAAGCCTGCATCATTATCCGGCGTTCCGGCAGGTATTCGGCATAATTGTAAGCTGCCCTGATGCCGTTGCGATCGCCGTGCGCAAGCTGACGCTCTATCCAGTCACGGTTAAAGCCCCGCTCATTCAGCAGGGTGGACGCCATAGAGCGAAACCCGTGAACGGTCATTTGCTCTTTGCCGTACCCAAGACGCCGCAAGGCCGCCAATAATGTCATATCTGATATAGGCGCGGAGTTCGCCCGCATGGAGGGGAAAAGGTAACGGCTATCGCCAGTGAAGATGCGCAGCCCTTCAAGGATGCTCAAAACCTGCTTTGACAAAGGCACTATATGCAGCTCGCGCATTTTCATTTTGGCGGCAGGTATGCGCCACTCCGCAGCCTCAATATCAAACTCTGTCCATTCAGCCCGGCGCAACTCACCAGGGCGCACAAACACATATGCCGCCATGCGCAGAGCGTCACGCACAATCCCTGAAGGATAGGCATCTATATCCCTAAGCAGTTCGGCAATTTCCTTTGGTTCCTTTATGCTGGAAAAAGCTTTCCTCTTGATCGGAACCAGTGCGCCCCGCAGAGCACCCGAAGGATCACTTTCTGCCCTGCCTGTAGCCACTGCATACCTGAAGACCTGCCCGCAACTCTGTAAGACGCGCCGCGCCGTCTCCACAGCGCCCCTTGCTTCTATTCGGCGGACTGCCTCAAGAAGCGCAGGAGCGGACACTTCATTGACGGGCTTGCCGCCAATAACAGGAAAGATATTCAACTCCAGCCGTGAAAGAAGTGTGTCAAAGTGCTTCTTCACCCAAAAATCTTTTTGCTTTTCAATCCACTCTCGCGCCACAATCTCAAAGGTGTTTTCCGTTCTAGCCCGCGCAGCGGCCTTGACGGCCTTTTTATGCGCAGAAGGGTCAATGCCGTGTGCAAGCTGTTCTTTGGCCTCATCTCTCTTTTGGCGGGCATCCTTGAGGCTTACAGCAGGGTATGCGCCGAAGCACAATGTCTTTTGCTTGCCTTTATAGCGGTAAGCCATGCGCCAAAGCTTGCCCCCGACAGGAGAGACATACATATAAAGCCCCCCGCCATCAGAGAGTTTCAGCACCTTGCCGGTTGGCCTTATGCTTCTCAAGAAAGTATCTGTCAGTTTCATTGTTGGTATCCCCTTTTTTGGTAATGCCCTGCCCAAAGAAATACCAACTTTCTGTTAGCATGTATATAATCTTTTCTGGAGACATACAGACAAAGAGAAAGGCCAGAACCCTTTGTTTTCTTGGGAGTTCTGGCCTTTTGTGTGTCTATCTGGCCTTGAGTTTGGCGGAGAGGGAGAGATTCGAACTCTCGGTTGGCTGTTAACCAACACACGATTTCCAATCGTGCTCCTTAGACCAACTCGGACACCTCTCCGTGCGGCAAACAAGCGCGTCAGGTCAACAGTGAATAAGCCAAAAGCGTATAAGGCGCAAGAAAAAAGCGTACAAAAGTTCAGCTCTTTTCCCTCTCACGGAGCTGGTTGATGTTGTGAGCACTCAGGGGGATGCACAACCCCCGGAGGTATGCCTTTTACGGACATGTGGTCATAACATAGGCCAGAGCAGGTAACATACGAATGCAAGCACAAAGCACAGATTGTCGCCTTGCTGGTAACTGTTTGCGTAATCGGCCTTTGCCGGGATTGCATTGATGCCGAACGGTCAAGGGCGGGCGATGGCCGCGTCCCCGTTCATGCGTCAGGCCGGGCAGGCTGATCTTTATTGTCGTTCTTTTGTCTGTGCGGTGGCTGTTTGTCGACACTGCCGCCCACGCAGTAATATACCAGCAGTCCAAAGGAGAACACGGCCAACATGCCCAGAACGTTCAACAGCATATAATTCACAGCGGCACTCAGATACCGAGCTTGCTGAAACCGCTGTCCACATAGACAATTTCGCCTGTGACGCCATGGGCAAGGTCGGAAGCCAGAAATGTGGCCACGCCGCCGACATCTGTTGTTGTGACGTTGCGGTGCAGGGGGGCGGCTTCCTCCACACGGGTAAAGATGTTTTTGAGGCCGGAAACCGCGGACGAGGCCAGTGTTTTTATGGGGCCGGCGCTGATGGCGTTGACGCGCACGCCGTTTTTGCCGAGGTCAAGCGCCAGATAGCGCACAGAGGCTTCCAGCGCCGCCTTGGCGACGCCCATGACGTTATAGCCCGGTATAATTTTTGTGGAACCGTGGTAGGTCATGGAGATCACTGACACGCCGTCGTGCAGCAGCGGCTCAAAAGCGCGGCACAGCGCGGTCAGCGAATAGACGGAAACCTCCAGCGCGAGCTTGAAGCTGTCGCGGGAGACGTTGAGATATCGGCCCGTCAAATCGTCACGATTGGCAAAGGCGACTGAATGTACAAGCACATCCACAGTGCCCCATTGCTGTTTGACTGTTTTCACGGCGGCTTCAATCTGCGCGTCATCGCACACGTCGCACGGAAAAGTAAATTCTCCGCCGATTTCTTCGTTCAAGGGGTCCACCCGTTTTTTTATGGCGTCCCCTACATAATTGAAGGCAAGGCGTGCGCCATGTGCCTTGAAACAGGACGCTATGCCCCAAGCAATGCTTTTATTGTTGGCAAGGCCCATAATCAGAGCCTTTTTCCCTTGCAGCAGCATATATTTTCTCCTTCCTTAAAGCAGGGTCTGTTCCGCCGGCCAAAATAGCAAAAGCTTTTTGATAGCGTTCTGCTGTGGCGGCTATCACGTCATCCGGCAGCGGCGGCGGCGGCGGCCGCATATCCCAGGGCTGTTTTTTCAGCCAGTTGCGCAGATATTGTTTGTCAAAACTCGGCTGGCTTCGCCCAGGTGTATACGTTGCCGCGGGCCAGAAGCGGGAAGAGTCCGGCGTCAACACCTCGTCAATAAGATGCAGCCTGCCGTCAATAAAGCCGAACTCAAACTTTGTATCCGCCACAATAATACCGCGTTCTGCGGCGTAAGCCCGTCCGGCTTCATAAATTTTGAGAGAAAGCTGTTCGGCTTCGCCGGCCGTTGCGTCGCCGAGCAGACGCTCTGCCTCGGCAAGGTTGATATTCTCATCGTGTTCACCGAGCGTGGCCTTGGTGGAGGGGGTAAAGAGCGCCGGCTCCAGTTCGTCTGATTCGCGCAGACCGGCGGGGAGCTTGTGGCCGCATACCGTGCCCTTTGTCTCATAGTCTTTCCAGCCTGAGCCGGTGATATAACCGCGAACAATACATTCCACCGGCAGCGGTTTTGCCTTGCGCACCAGCACGGCACGGCCTTCAAGCATGCCCGCCCAGGGGGCCAGTGCGGCCGGAAAGCGGGCGACATCGCTTTCCAGCAGATGGTTGGGGACAATATTTTTAAATTTTTCCATCCAGAACAGGGTGATTTTATTTAATATCACACCCTTGTAGGGTATGGGTTCGTTCATAATGACGTCAAAGGCCGACATGCGGTCTGTGGTGACAATCAACAGCGTGTTGTCGTCCACTTCATAAATATCACGCACTTTGCCCCGTGAACGCAAGAGATAGGCTGTAATATCTGTTTTTATAACGACTTGCATATTATCATCCCCCGTGCGCTGCCACGGCTTTTTCCTGAGGAAGGCGCGCTTCCACAGACCTGGCGTGGGCCTCCAGTCCTTCCAGTCGGGCCAAATCGGCAATAGCCGTAACGTGTTCTCGCACAAAAGAGGGTGATACTGCTACTATGCTGGTTTTTTTGCAGAAAGTTTGCACGGAAAGCGCGGAGGCAAAACGCGCCGTGCCCATGGTGGGCAGGACATGGTTTGGCCCGGCGTAGTAGTCTCCAACAGCTTCCGGGCTGTGCTGGCCCAAAAAAACAGTGCCCGCATGGCGTATGCGCGGCAGTAGCGCCCACGGGTCACGTGTGCAGATCTCCAGATGTTCAGGGGCGACGAGGTTGGCTATGGCAACGGCCGCGTTCATATCAGAAGTCACAACAATGGCGCTCCAGTCGCGCAACGCGCGTGCGGCTGTCCGGGCTCTGGGCAGGGTGGCGCACTGTTTTTGCAGTTCCTGCTGAAGCGTTTCAGCAAGGCGGTCATCGTCGGTAATGCACAGCGCTGAAGCCAGAGGATCGTGTTCCGCCTGCGAGAGCATATCCGCCGCCACAAAGACGGGATTGGCAGAGGAATCCGCCAGAATCAGCACTTCGCTCGGTCCGGCGATCATGTCAATGCCCACTATTCCCTGGCAAAGGCGTTTTGCGGTTGTCACCCAGATATTGCCCGGCCCCGCGATGATATCCACAGGGGGCAGGCTCTCCGTGCCGAAGGTCATGGCCGCTATGGCCCATGCTCCGCCCACGCGGTAGACTTCGCCTATGCCCAGCAGATGCGCAGCCGCAAGAATGTGCGGGTTGATGCTGCCGTCCTGACGCGGCGGGGTGCAAACGGCAATGCGCGGCACGCCGGCGGCCTGCGCTGGTATGGCGTTCATAAGCAGTGTGGAGATAAGCGGCGTGTTGCCGCCCTGACCGCCCGGCACATACAGGCCGGCCGCGTCAACAGGCGTTACTTTTTGCCCCAGGATGCTGCCGTCCGGACGGGTCATAAACCAGGACCGCTCCATCTGTGCTTCGTGAAAAGCGCGAATATTGGCGGCAGCTCCACTGATGTGTTCTCTGTGTTCCACAGAAACTTGGGCAGCGGCGCGGGCGATGTCCTGCTCGCTCACGCGCAGGGGCGGGGCGAAATCCGGGCAGTCAAAGCGCCGCGTATAACTGACAAGCGCTTTATCGCCATTGACGCGCACAGCGGCGAGCATTCCCCGCACGGTGTTTTCCACGCTTTCGTCAGGGGCGCAACGGCCCTTGAGCCATTGGGAGGCACCATGCCATTCCTGCTCATTGCGCAGTGTCAGAATGCGGCATGTCATAAATTTCCCCTCACAGTGAGGACAGAAGGTTATAAAATTTTCAGACAAATGTCGAGCGCATAACAAGAGGGCAATTTGCAGCCGGCTTACGCAAGACAGCTAGGCGCAAGCCGTTGGTGCGGACATACAGTTGCCGGCATGCCCGCTGCCGGAATGTGTTGCGTCCGTTGTAAAAAAATACCTTGAAAAAATTGCCCCTGAGGTATAATCTGCAAGACAAGTCAAAAAGTCACTATAATCCGATGGGAAAACCATGCTTGCCTTTCTATTGCCGAAATCAGCGCCTTTTTTCACCATGTTGCTGGAACAGAACAGCCTGCTGCGCCGCTCGGCCGAACTGCTGGTGGAAGTGCTGGAAGACTCCGTGGGCAAGGGAGATGTCCATAAAGAAATAACCTTTCTTGAAGATGAAGCTGACAAGCTTTACGGCCGCATCGTACTCAATCTTTCCCAAACCTTCATCACGCCTATTGACCGTGAGGACATCCTGCGCATCAGTCATGCGCAGGAAGAAAGCATTGACTGTCTGTACGGCCTGAGCACGCGTCTGCATATTTTTGAATTTTCGAGTGTGCGTTTTCCCGCTTTGCAGATGGGGCGCACCGTTGCGGCCCTGCTTGACTTGACGCGCCTGATGCTGGAAGGCCTGAGCAAGCGACGGGACTGCCACAAGACCCGCGAGTTCAGGACGTTGCGCGGCGAATGTGACATGCTGCTTCCCGCCGCCCTGGCGGAGCTGATGGACGAACAGCAGGAAATTACGCCGGTTCGCATTATGCAGATATTGAAATGGAGCCAGACTTACGACCGCATCAATATGCTGCTGGAACAGGTTAATGCGCTTGCTGAAACCATTGAAGAAGCGGTGCTGAAAAATGTGTGAAGCGCCCCTGCTTCTCATTGTCATTATACTGATGGCGCTGGTTTTTGATTTTACAAACGGTGCCCATGATTGTGCAAACGCCATTGCAACGGTAGTTTCCACAAAGGTTGTCACGCCGCGTTTTGCCGTGGGCGCGGCGGCATTGCTCAATTTATGCGGGGCGCTTATGGGAACGGAGGTCGCCAAAACGCTTGGCGGCGGCATTGTGCTGCCCCAAGTTGTGGAAGGCAGCCATCTGCTTGTGCTGGCCGCGCTGTTGGGGGCCATCGCCTGGAACTGCATCACCTGGTGTTACGGCATCCCTTCTTCTTCCTCGCACGCCCTGATCGGCGGGCTCATCGGCGCGGCTGTGTGTGAGGCGGGATTTTGGGCGCTCAACGTTAAGAGTATTGTCGCCAAGGTCTTGATTCCGCTTGTCGTTTCGCCTGTAGCGGGCTATACGACGGGCATTTTTTTAATGTGGTTTGTTTATTGGATATGCGCGCGCATCCACCGCAAGAAGGTTAATAGGGTTTTTCGGCGCATGCAGCTTGTGTCTTCCGGGTGTATGGCGTTCAGCCACGGGCTGAATGACGCCCAGAAAACCATGGGCATTATCACGTTGGCTCTGGTGATTTTCGGTGAAATTGACTCCATCGAAGTGCCGTTTTGGGTCAAAATAACCTGCGCTTGCGCCATGGCACTTGGCACGGCACTCGGCGGTTGGAAGATTGTGAAGACCGTGGGAAGCCGCATCTTTAAACTGGAGCCGCCGCACGGCTTTACTGTGGACACTTCCGCAGCTATGGTCATTGCGGGAGCCTCGCTCATTGGCGCGCCGATCAGCACCACGCACACCATTTCCGCCTGTATTTTCGGCGTGGGCTCCACCAGGCGGCTTTCCGCGGTGCGCTGGCCTGTTGCCGCCAATCTGGTGACGGCATGGGTGTTGACCTTACCGGCGGCGGCTCTTATGGGTTTTATTGCCTGCA
The DNA here is from genome assembly GCA_031260725.1 of Desulfovibrio sp. GTDB lineage: Bacteria > Desulfobacterota > Desulfovibrionia > Desulfovibrionales > Desulfovibrionaceae > Desulfovibrio. The sequence continues at coordinate 27,746 of JAISKZ010000015.1, forward strand.
AGCTTTTGCAGTGGGCTTTGGGGTAGGGGAAGGCATGCGACATTGTGTATGGATATCCGCTTTGCTGGGCGCGTTCGTGTTGGCTCTCTCATTCACGATTGCCGGGGCTGAACAGGGAGAAGGCATCAATGCCAAGGGATTTTTTGCCCTGCTGCCGCCCAGTATTTTTGAAAATACGGTCGAGGGCCTGCCCGAAACGGAAAAACAGCGTTTGCTCGTCGACGGCCAGGCGGAATTCTGGCAGGTGGCCTACGAGACGGACGACGTGCTTGTTTTTTCATCGCTGCCCTTTCACGACAGCACGGTGGTGTTGCGTCTTTTTCGCAATACGGCTGACAACTCCTGCATTGCGGCCATAGGCACAACGGATAGACCGCTTTGCACCATGGAGCTGTGGCGGGTGGACAATTCCGGAAGAATTGTGCCTATCGACGCGCCGACTGAACCGGACATCAAAGAATTTCTGGAGCCGGGGCAGTTCCTGCCGGATGGAATCAATCCATCCGTGCTGATATGTCTGGACACTGACGGCGTCAGGGCACAGCCCCTGTTCTGGAGCAGCAGTGGGCTTGCAGATATGTCTGTTGCCAATGACATACGTTACCAATGGACCGGCACCACTTTTGAAAAACAGATTCTGCCGAAAAGCCCGGTCGCGCCGCGCTATTCCATTTCTAAGTAAAGGATGGCGTTAATAATCCATAGGTCATGAAGAAATTGACCTGGCGATCTCCTGCGTGTCTTCCAATTGCTTTAAGTCGGCTGACAAATGATTCTCTGATGAATCCAGACTTTGACGGCAGTATGTACAAGTCATTGAAGAGCAATATGGATTTGGAACCTGAGAAATTCAATGTTTATACAAACCATTTTATTTTGGGACTAAGCACCTAGAAATTCATTTGATTGCCCTGTAAACTTTGTCGGGACGGCTTGTCATTAAAATAAAAAGGGGATATACTAAAAAAGTATTACATGTGTAACATCCGTTTATGCGCCTTCTCTCCTTTGTGTGGAGTACGGCGCATACGGTTCGGGACGACACGTCTTGTGACTTCTGTGATGCAACAAAACCATGTGGAGGTAAGGCAATGGCGAAACATGCAACTCCCCAGTTGGACCAGCTTGAATCCGGCCCCTGGCCGAGCTTTGTGTCCGACATGAAACAAGAAGCAGCCATGCGGGCAGAAAATCCCAAAGGGCTCGACTACCAGATCCCGCAGGACTGCCCTGATGATCTGCTGGGTGTGCTGGAACTTTCCTATGCGGAAAAAGAAACGCACTGGAAACACGGCGGCATCGTTGGTGTGTTTGGTTACGGCGGCGGTGTTATCGGCAGGTATTGCGACCAGCCGGAACAGTTTCCCGGCGTGGCGCATTTTCACACCATGCGTGTAGCGCAGCCATCCGGCAAATACTACAACACCAAATTTCTGCGCGATCTGTGCGACATCTGGGATCTGCGAGGTTCCGGTTTGACCAACATGCACGGTTCCACCGGTGATATTGTGCTTTTGGGCACACAGACCCACCAGTTGGAAGAAATTTTCTTTGAGCTGACCCACAACATGCATGTGGATCTCGGCGGTTCCGGCTCCAACCTGCGCACGCCCGAGGCCTGTCTTGGCCAGTCACGTTGCGAGTACGCCTGCTATAATACTCAGGATATGTGCTATCAGCTGACCCAGGACTATCAGGACGAGTTGCACCGCCCGGCCTTTCCCTACAAGTTTAAATTCAAATTTGACGGCTGTCCGAACGGCTGTGTCTGCGCAATGGCCCGTTCGGATTTTGCTGTTGTGGGCACATGGAAAGACGACATCAAAATTGATCAGGATAAAGTCAAGGCCTATGTGGGCGGCGCTATCAAACCGAACGCCGGTGCGCATGCCGGCCGTGACTGGGGCAGATTCGACATTCAGGCTGAAATGATTGACCTCTGCCCCAGCCGCTGCATGAAGTGGGACGGAGCGAAGCTTTCCATCAAAACCGCGGACTGCGTGCGCTGCATGCACTGCATCAACACCATGCCCCAGGCGCTGCGCATCGGCGACGAACGTGGCGCGAGCATTCTTGTGGGTGCCAAAGCCCCGGTGGTGGACGGCGCGCAGATGGGTTCGCTGCTTATGCCCTTTATTTCCTGTGAAGCCCCGTATGATGACGTTAAAGAAGTCATTGAAAAAATCTGGGATTGGTGGATGGAAGAAGGCAAGAACCGCGAGCGCATAGGCGAAACCATGAAGCGTCTGTCTTTCCAGAAGGTTCTGGAAGTCACGAAAATTCCTGCAACCGCTTGTCATGTGAAGGAGCCTCGCTCCAACCCGTACATCTTTTTCAAAGAAGAAGAAGTTCCCGGCGGCTGGCAGCGTGATCTTGTCGCTTACCGTAAACGTCATCAACGCTAGCAGAAGAGGGAGAAGAACATGGTTTTTATTTCTTCCGGGTACAATCCCGAAAAACCGATGGAAAACCGTATCACCGACATCGGGCCCCACAAGTATGACGAATATTTCCCGCCGGTCATCAAAAAGAATCTCGGCAAATGGCTGTACCACGAAATTCTGGAACCGGGCGTTCTCATGCATGTGGCCGAAAACGGCGATAAAGTCTATACCGTTCGTGTGGGCGGCACCCGCACCATGTCCATTACGCATATCCGTGAATTGTGCGACATCGCTGACCAGTACTGCGGCGGGTATCTGCGCTGGACAACCCGCAATAACGTCGAATTCATGGTGACGGACGAAGCCGCCATGAAAAAACTGCGCGATGAGTTGAACAGCCGCAAATTCGAAGGCGGCTCTTACAAATTCCCTGTGGGCGGCACGGGCGCGGGCATCAGCAATATGGTTCACACCCAAGGATGGGTGCACTGCCATACACCAGCCACCGACGCCTCCGGCCCGGTGAAATGCGTGATGGACGCCGTATTTGACGATTTTAAAAATATGCGTATGCCTGCCCCGGTGCGCATCGCGCTGGCCTGCTGCATCAATATGTGCGGCGCTGTGCACTGCTCGGACATCGGCCTTGTGGGCATCCACCGCAAACCGCCTATGATAGACCATCAGTGGGCTGATCGACTCTGCGAAATTCCTCTGGCCGTGGCCGCCTGTCCTACCGCCGCCGTGCGGCCCACCAAGGTGGAGTATAATGGCGAAAAAGTGAACTCGATCGCCGTAAAACAAGAGCGTTGCATGTACTGCGGCAACTGCTACACCATGTGCCCGGCCCTACCCATTTCTGACGGTGAGGGCGACGGCATTGCCATTATGGTGGGAGGCAAAGTTTCCAACCGCATTTCCATGCCCAAGTTCTCCAAGGTTGTCGTGGGCTACATACCGAATGAGCCTCCGCGCTGGCCCACACTGACAAACACCGTGAAGCATATTGTGGAAGTCTACGCGGCAAACGCCAGAAAATATGAACGGCTGGGCGACTGGGCCGAACGTATAGGATGGGAGAGCTTCTTCAAACTCACCGGCCTTGAGTTCACCCACCACCTGATTGATGACTTTCGCGACCCCGCTTACTATACATGGCGGCAGAGCACCCAGTTCAAATTCTAGGAAGTTGTTTAGCCCCGTCGGCGCATCGGCGCCGACGGGATGATGGAGAGAATACACATGGCTGACGACAAAGACATTGTTGTTGATTTTCTGAACAGCAAATCCGCCTCCAAGTCCAAGTTTTATTTTAAGGATTTTACGGAACTGTTTCCGGATAAAGGCCCCCGCGATGTCAAAAAAATTCTCACCAAGCTGGTTAATGAAGAAGTGCTGGAATTCTGGTCCTCCGGTTCCACCACCATGTACGGACTGAAGGGAGCGGGCAAGCAGTCGCATGCCGAAGGCGAAGATTAGGGCAACCCCGCATTCAAAAGCGGATTCGCTCTACAAGAATTCAGTGACCGTCGGCGCGCTTGCGGGCTTTACGGACAGTGCAGCATCCCCCATGAAGCAACATTCATGATTTCAAGATGTGCCGCAAC
>JAISKZ010000001.1 GCA_031260725.1 Desulfovibrio sp.
TGGAGGCTTTTCCCGCATGGCGGTCAACGCGCTCGTCATTACAGGCTATGGCACAAATTCACATCTGGAAACCGCGCACACTGCCCGTCTTGCAGGCGCGGACAAAGCCGATGTGGTGCATTTTGCCGACATTGTCACGGGTAAAACACGCCTTGCAAACTATCATTTTCTTATTTTTCCCGGCGGCTTTCTGGACGGGGACGATCTTGGCGCAGCGCAAACAGCCGCCATGCGCTGGCGTTATCTGCGCTACAGCGACGGCACGCCGCTTTTGAACAGCCTTCAGGAATTCATTGCGCAGGGCAGGCTGATTCTCGGCATATGCAACGGTTTTCAATTGCTCGTCAAACTGGGAGTGCTGCCCGCACTTGACGGTGAGCTTTTTGAACGTCAGGTCTCGCTCGGACATAACGATTCCGCGCGATTTGAAGACCGCTGGGTACGCCTGCTGCCGAACCCTCAAAGCCCCTGTATTTTCACAAAAAACCTGCCCATGCTGACTATGCCCGTGCGCCACGGGGAAGGGAAGCTCGTCGCCTGCGACGCGGCCTGCCTGCAGCGTCTGCAGGACGAGCATCTCATTGCCCTGCAATACGCCGACCCGCAAACAGGCGAGCCCACGCAGGTATATCCGCACAATCCCAACGGTTCGCCGTGGGCCGTTGCCGGAATTACCGACCCTACAGGGCTGATATTCGGGCTCATGCCCCACCCAGAAGCCTTTCACCATGTGACCAATCACCCCGGCTGGACAAGGGGAGAACTCGACCCGCCGGGAACCATGCTCTTTGTCAACGCCGTGCGCTACCTGCGTACCCGACAGTGACAACAGACTTGACAATCACGGTTTTACGGTTAATAATTTCTTCATTGGTAGTGATCTGCAACAAAACTATTGTCGAATGTCCCTGTGGGCTTTGTCGCCGCTGTAACTGTGGCGTGAAAATAACGTCGGCTGCTTTTGTAGGACGCTTCCTTTGCAGCAACAAGGAAGAGTTCTTTCTTTAAAATTTAAGGAAATAAATGCAGCTTATTGAAATAACATCAATTTTAGAAAAAATTGCTCCCCTGTCATCTGCCGCGCCCTGGGATAATTCTGGCATACAGGTGGCTTGCCGCAGAACATCGGCCACCTCGCTGGCCGTCTGCCTTGACCCCACGCCCACGTCTGTACGCCGGTCGCTCGACATCGACGCACAGTATATTGTCAGCCACCACCCGTTGCTGCTCAAACCGGCACTTCCCAACCGCCTTGACGCTTACCATGAGGTTTTGCGGCTTCTTTTCAATGCCGACGTGCCGCTTTACGCCGCGCACACGTCACTGGACGCCAATCCAGAAGGCCCCGCCGCTTGGCTTGCACGCGAACTCAATCTAGTTAACCTCTCCGTGCTGGAACCGACGTCCCCCGCACCCGCCGCCGGCGGCCTGCCGACGGGCTTCGGCTTTGCAGGCGACCTGCCCTGCGCGCGCACTCTTGAAGCAATCATCAGCACACTCGCGCGCCATATCAATCTTTCCAGCGCCGTACTCTGCGGCGTGACGCCGGAAACCGTCACGCGCGTGGCCTATTGCACAGGCTCAGGCTCGTCCCTGCTTGCGGCCGCCCAGCGGGCCGGCGCGCAGCTCTTCATCACAGGCGACGTCAAGTACCATACCGCGCTGACGGCTGAAATCTGCCTGCTTGACGTAGGCCACCACAGCCTAGAAGAAGAAATGATGCGCCGTCTGAGCCTCGTTCTTCAGCAGCAGCTTCCATTGCTAACGGTTTCTTTCGTACCGTCCGAGTCGCCCATGCGCCCGCTTGTTCTTGCATGACTCCAAGGAGGAAAACATGTCTGACGCTATCTATTTCAATCAAATAAAACAATTAGTTGAACTTCAAAAAGTGGATGACGCCATCTTCACCATACGGCAGAACATAGAGCGTACGCCGCGCGAACTGGAAGAACTTCAGCAGCGTTTTGAAAACAGTGAAGAACAACGACAACGCATTCTAGACAAGCTCAAGCATCTTCAGGAGCAGCAGAAGCGTCTCGCACTTGAAATTGAAGACGACACGACCAAAATCAAAAAAAGCAAAAACAAGATTATGCAGGTCGGCAACACGCGAGAATACCATGCGATGATGCGTGAAATGGACAGCATGGAAAGAATCAACCGTTCCAGGGAAGAAGAAAAAACAACGCTTTTGGAAGAACTGGAAGCGCAAAACAACGCGCTGGCGAAACTGGACAGTAGCCATTCAACACTGCAGGCGGAACTGAAAGTCAAGCGCGACGGTCTGGAAGAACGACTTGAGAAAGCGCGCGCAGAACTTGACGAGCTGGACAAAAAACGCGTACAGGACAGCAGGGATATTCCGCAGCCGATTTTCAGACGATACGAGTTCATTCGTTCACGACTGGAGCACCCTGTCATTGTTGCTGTCACGGAAGGCGTCTGCTCCGGCTGCAACATAGCCGTGCCGCCACAGACATATATTGAGATTCAGCGCGGCCAGCAAATTTTAAGCTGCCCCAACTGCCAGCGCCTGATCTTCTGGAACGAGCACTTTGCGGAAACGCCCATCGCGAAAGCGGCAAAACCGCAAACGATAACAGAATAACAAACACGTAAGCGGGAGCCGGACAAACCGTCGCTGCGGGCCACGCGCCCGGAGAGGAAAGTCCGGGCTCCATAGGGCAGGACGCTGGGCAACGCCCAGGGGGGGTGACCCCGGGAAAGCGCCACAGAAAACAAACCGCCGCGCTTTTAGCGCGGTAAGGGTGAAAAGGTGGGGTAAGTGCCCACCAGAGGCCGCGGTGACGCGGCCTGCTAGGCATGCCCCGTCTGGAGTAAGACCAAATAGGGAAGGCGGCTGGCCCGGCCAGATCCTTCCGGGTAGGTTGCTTGAGGGCGCGGGCAATCGCGCTCCTAGAGGAATGACGGTTACATGCGCCTTCGGCGTATGACAGAACCCGGCTTACAGTCCGACTCCCGCTTACAGGATGACGAAAAATATTCAACGCTGTGACGGATCAGGAATGCCCACAACATCTCACACGGAAAAACCTTGGACACTGATTATGGCGGCTGGCCGGGGAAGCCGTCTTGCCGCCACCATCGGTGAAGCGTACAAACAGTGTCTGTTGTGGCACGGCGCGCCTCTTTACTGGCACGCCGCGCGCGCTATGAGCCGTAGCGGCGCTGTGGCCGGCGTCGTTTTTGTTTTTCCCGAACAGCGTCTTGAAGACGAAAAACAACTGCTGCGCAAACTGCATACTAGGGAAGACCTGGGCATACCTTGGCTCACGGCCGTCGGCGGTGAGCGGCGCCAAGATTCCGTACATCTTGGTCTGACTGCGCTGCCGCCCCACACTCGTTTTGTGCTGATCCACGACGCGGCTCGGCCCTTTGTCAGCCCGGCTCTGGTGCGCAATGTCTGTGAGTCGCTACAACAGGGCGCGTTGGGCGTTGTTCCGACACTGCCGGTTACAGACACCATCAAAACGATAAAAGCGGATCACGTCCTCGCCACGCTACCGCGTGAACAGCTAGCCGCTGCCCAGACGCCGCAGGGCTTTGACACGCGGCTTCTGCTCAAGGCCCATCAACTCGCCCGCGACGACGGCCTCGCCGCGACGGACGACGCAGCCCTTATGGAAATGGCGGGGCATGCCGTCCGCGTTATCACGGGAGAGGCCAAAAACGTAAAAATCACCCGGCCGGAAGATCTTGCTCTGCTGGAGGACGCGCCCCGTCAAAGCCGCCGCGTCGGCATGGGCTATGACGTTCACCGTTACGGCAAGGGACGTCCGCTGAAACTCGGCGGCATTGCTATGCCGGAAGGCATGGAAGTTCTGGCACATTCTGACGGAGACGTGCTGCTGCACGCACTCATGGACGCGCTTCTGGGCTGCGTCGGTCTCGGCGACATCGGTGCGCTTTTTCCGGATAGCGACGCCCGCTTTGACAACATCTCTTCCTCCGTTCTGCTCTGTGAGGTGCTCGCCATGACGCGGGAAGCGGGAATGCATCCCGAACACGCGGATATGACCATTGCGGCACAAATGCCCCGCATATGCCCCTACCGTGAAAAAATACGTAATAATATCGCTAGTTTATTAAATCTGCCCAGAAAAAACGTCAACGTGAAGGCAACCACGGAAGAGGGAATGGGCTTTACCGGCAGAGGCGAAGGTATCAAGGCCTGGGCCGTTGTCAGCGCAGTAACGGACTTATGATAAAATATTTTGCCTGCCTATAGCCTGACTTGAATCCGGAAGAAAATGTGGAGCAAAATCAAAACAAAACTACGTGAGCATCGGGCCTCAACCCCTGATACTCTCTTTAAAGTAATTGGAAAAGCTTTGAAATCAGTTACCGCGGCCGACACATGTGGATGGTTTGAAACCTGTGGATCTTCTCAATAGCAAATGCTCTAAGAGTCAGGCTGTCGTGTTTTCTGCGCGTCAATCCAAGCGTTGGCCTCGGCAAGGTCAAGCGTGCCCTTATACAGCGCGCGGCCACTGACGGCGCCGACAAGGCTGGTCTCAAGCGTCAGCGGGTAAAGCTTCTGCACGTCGGCCAAGGTGGCTACGCCGCCAGCCGCAATCGCCGGCATGGGGGAAATCCGCGCCAGATGCGTCAACGCGGATATATTAACCCCGCTCTGCATGCCGTCCCGTTCAATATCCGTGTAAATGACAAAGGCGGCGCCGTCCCCGACAAGACGCGGCAGTGCCTCATCCACGGTAAGTCCTGCCTCTGCGACCCATCCCCGACTTTTAAGGCGTCCTGCCTCTGCGTCCAGCGACACGCCTATACGGCCGGGAAACGCGCGGCACAACGCGGCGAATGCCGCCGGCTTCTCCAGGGCCAAGGTGCCGATGATAAGACGCGT
>JAISKZ010000006.1 GCA_031260725.1 Desulfovibrio sp.
TTATTGGTGGTATAATAGATTCTGTTGCGAACAACAGTTTTCATAATAATACCGTAACTACACGAAATCAGCTTTATGGTGGTGGTATCATTGGAGCTGTTAATGGTGGTATTATCGATTATATTGAAGGCAACACATTTACCAATAATACTATAACCGCCTTAAGAATCAGTGGTGGTGGTATAATTGGTACTTATGGTGCTGGAATTATTCGTGATATTACCAATAACCTCTTTGCCAATAATGGGATTACAGCTAGGGGTAATGTTTATGCTGGTGTAGTATATATAGCAAATGACTTGACGATTTCTGATAGTCAATTTACAAACAATACTATAACAGCAACAAGCGGAACAACCAACACTGCTATAATATATGGCTGTGCTGTAACGATGGATACCAGTAGAAATGCTGGTATGTTAAACATAGTTGCGTCTGCGAATAATGCAACCATTTTCCAGAACAACAAGATTACAGATAAAGATGGAGAACGGTATAATTCGATTTCTATCAGACCGACACTTGGTGGATATAGTCTAGTTGACGCAACTCTGAACATTAGTGGTGCGGGTACAGTATCATTGTTAGATCCGATTTACGTGAATCAAAACTATGATAAGTCCTTCACTATGAATGTTGATGGTCCTGGTCAATTCAACTGGGGTGGAAACAACGAGATTATCGTTAGTTCTGCTGGTGAAAATAACGCAATTAATTTAAGATCTGGCAGCAACACTGCGTTGTTAAACGGATTTACATTGACTGCCATGAAACACAGCTTTAACTTGAATAACGGCGCTACCTTAACGGTACACCGCAATACAAGTATAGTCGCTGATAACGTTTACTTGAACGGTCGTATGATATTCGATTTGGACGAAGTGAATAACATCACTGATCCCATGTTGAATATTACGACAGCTAGCATTAATATTGGTGGAAGTACCGCCGAATTGGCACGTCCAGGTAATGTTACACCGCTTGTGGTTGGTAACAAGTTCTACCTGATTCATGGTAATACTAACTTACTTGGTACTTCGCTTAGTGAAGGTGCAACACAAACAATAACTCACGGTTCGTTGCTTACGGCTACTGTTCGGTTTGTAAAGTCTGGTAAAGACTTGTATGCCGAAGTTGTTTCAAAGAATAGTGGTAGTCTTAATGCAATACAATCAATGAGTTCTGCGATTGTTGCTTCGGTTGAACCGATTAGTGAAGAAGCGGATGGCGAGTTTGAAGGAACAATTACTGAGCGCCCGCGTTGTGGATATGCTGAGTTACTCAGCAAATATGAGCGTGTGCCTAACGAAAATGGAATTGGATGGACATGGGTCCTAAGATCAAAAGAGTCAACTACTCTTGCTTCTTCGATTGATTTAGCTGATTCTGTTGAAACGACAGATCTGAGTCTTTCGGACCAAGCTATTGATTTAACAGCTTCAAATTCTTCAGGTAATTCTGAAGATGCTGAATCTTTGGTATCTGGTGCGGAATCTATAACCAGATCTCATATCGTGGGTATTGCTCTTGCCAATCAAGGTGCAGACCTTGCGGCAGGTAAGGGTATGGAAAGCGCAGTTAATTCTGCGGGAAAAGAAGCTTGGGGCGCATTTGGCGCAGTCAGTGCAGGCAGCACACGTTATAACAATATCGACGTTGACGCAAGTAGTGTTAACGTTATAGCTGGTATTTCACGCGGTGTTGACACTGAAATTGGTCAATTGACCGCAGGCGTATTCTTTGAGTATGGCAGCAATGCCTATGACACTCATGGTAGTGGCAATGCTTCCTATATCGGTGGTGGTTTATTAGGTCGTCTTGACTTTGCGAAAACCGGTGACGGGCACTTCTATACAGAAGCAACGGCTCGTATCGGTGGACTCAATAACAACTTCGACTCTAATGTACTGTCTGATGGTTATGGACGCAAAGCTGGATATGAGACGCAATCCACGTATTACGGTATTCATTTGGGTACCGGTTATGTGTGGAATATCTCAGATCAAGCTACTCTTGATGTGTATGGTAAATACTTCTGGTTACATCAGGATGGAAATGACGTAGGTCTTTCTACTGGTGAAACTGTAAAGTTTGACGCGGTTGATTCTCATCGTCTGCGTGGTGGAGCTAGACTCTCTTACGCAATCAATGAGTCGTTCAGTCCTTATATTGGTGCGGCCTATGAACATGAGTTCGCAGGCAGTTCAAAAGCATCAGTTTATGGACATGATATCAAAACTGCGAAACTCGAAGGTGGAACAGGTATTGGTGAGATTGGTTTGATTATGAAACCTTCTGATCAATCACCGTGGTTTGTTGATCTCGGCGTACAGGGTTATACAGGTCAACGTGAAGGTATTGGTGGTTCTTTACGTATTGGCTTTGAGTTCTAGGGGCTTACGCCAACGTCACTATGCGCGGCGCGGCGTCAGCCCATTATACGGGCGGCCCGCGCCGCGCTTTTTTTTGTATTTGTAACATGAACCACTGCCTTCAGCACCTGACGGCGAAACCCCAATGCCGGAGGGGCTTGACGCGATCAGTCTTTCTCCCTTATTATACAAATTTATACATATCACGTTTTACGGCTTCACGGAATCCATGAACGCATTGGAATGTTTTCGCGGTCACAAAGATGCAATACTCCGCCTGTGGACAGAGGCGGTGTATGCCGCATACCCGATGGAAACAACGGATTTTCCGCAGACACTGAACGACCCCTTCGGCAATCCGGCGGGAGACATGACGCGGGAAGCGGCGCTGGCCGTATACAATGCTGTCGCCGGAGAGGATGTGACAGTTGAAAACATCAAAAACGCGCTGGAACGCTTTGTCAGACTGCGCGCTGTGCAAAAAGGAACGCCGGGGCGGAGCATGGGGGTTTTTTACCTGATGAAGCCCATTCTGCGTGAGCGCATGTTGCCCCGATTAACAGCCATGGGCGAAGTTGACGCATATCTTGCGGCGGAATCACGGCTGGACAGCCTGACGCTTCTGGCCTTTGACATGTATATGGAGGCCCGCGAAACCGTTGCGGAATCACGCATCAAAGAAATACGCAACCAGTACGCCCAACTGGCGCGCTGGGCGCGGGCATTGAAGGCACGCACGCCTGCCGCGGGCTGACGCCGGCAACAGCGAGCCCGGCCAATGCCCGGCGCTGTTCCCCGCGCGTTGCGCGCCGTCGTCGGCGCCTGTCGCGGCAATGTTCCCGAACAAAGGCGTTCAGCATGTTCAGGATTTCACAAAAGTCAAGCGAGGTAGGGCAATGTTTTCATCATTACTGCTGGTGCTGCTCATAGGGGCCGTCGCCTGGGCGGGAGCGGCCGCCGGGTTCGCCTCCCTGTTCGGCGCGGCGCTGCCGTATGCGGCGACTGTCATCTTCATTGTCGGCATGATCCGTCGCATGACGTACTGGGCAACGTCGCCGGTTCCCTTCTGTATTCCCACCACAGCGGGGCAGGAACAGTCGCTTGCATTCATCAGACAGGCAAAAATTGACTGCCCGAGTTCATCCGCCGGCGTATTCGCGCGCATGTTTCTGGAAGTTGCCTGTTTCCGTTCTCTTTTCCGCAATACGCGGGCCAGCGTGCGCGGCAGAGATTCCGCGACGGCCGGGCTCAGCATTGTCTACTATTCATCAAAATGGCTATGGTTTTTCGCCCTGGTTTTTCATTATTGCTTTTTGCTGGTCTTTATCCGCCATTTCCGTTTCTTTATGGAACCGGCGCCTTCCTGTATCTCTTTTCTGGAATCTCTTGACGGCATTATGCAAACAGGTTCCCCGCGTTTTTTCTGGACAGGCGCCCTGCTGCTCATTGCGTTGCTCTTCCTTCTCGGACGGCGCATATTCAACGAACGGCTGCGCTATATCTCACTGCTCAATGACTATTTTCCGCTCTGGCTGCTCATCGGCATCGCGGGCACAGGCGTCTGCCTGCGTTATTTTGATAAAACGGACATAGCCACGGTCAAAATTTTCATCATGGGCGTCACGCATTTTGCGCCTGTCTCGCCGGAAGGCATCGCCCCTCTCTTTTTTGTGCACATTACCCTTGTCTGCGCGCTTCTGCTCTATTTGCCCTTCTCCAAGCTCGCGCACATGGCCGGCGTATTTTTCAGCCCCACGCGCAACCTGCGGGCCGACTCGCGTCGAACGCGGCGCATCAACCCCTGGAATCCGCCCAAACAGTATTTTACTTACGCCGAGTACGAGGATGCCTACCGCGACGCCATGGCTGAAGCCGGCCTGCCGCTGGAAAAACAACCCGACAAGTCAGCCGGGTAAGGAGTCGTCATCATGGCAAAATTACCTGCGCCGCAGATGCTCATCGCCAGCCGGCCGGACTTTCCGGATCAGCGCTGGCTTGACGTAAAGCCCGAGTTCACGCCGGGCACCTTTTGTTACCCAGCCAAAAAAGACACCATGGAAATTCTGCACATGCCCAACCCGCACGAGTGGGATCCCGCGGCCGATGACTGGGGCCTGCCGGAAAACTGGGAAAAAATTCTCTGTGACGCCTTTGCCGACAGACTTGAAAAACACCGCTCGCTGAAACTCTTTATGGACATTTGTGTGCGTTGCGGCGCCTGCGCGGACAAATGCCACTTTTTTCTCGGCACCAATGATCCCAAAAACATGCCGGTGCTGCGGGCGGAACTTCTGCGTTCGCTCTATCGCCGCGACCACACCATGCTCGGCAAACTTCTGGGCAGAAAAGCCGGCGCGCGCAAGTGGGATAAAAACGTTGTCAAAGAGCTGTTCTACTATGCCTATCAGTGCACTGAATGCCGCCGCTGTTCGCTGTTCTGCCCCTACGGCATCGACACGGCCGAAATCACCATGATCGTGCGCGAACTTCTGCACGAAGTGGGTCTGGGCATCCACTGGATTATGGACCCTGTAAAAAATTGCAGCTTCACGGGCAACCATCTGGGCATTCAGCCGCATTCTTTTGTAGAAATAGTGGAAATGCTGGCGGACGACTGCGAAACAATCACCGGTATCCGCCCCAAAACGCCCTTTAACAAAAAAAATGCGGAAATTCTCTTCATTACGCCTTCAGGAGACGTCTTCGCGGATCCGGGCATCTACACCTTCATGGGCTATCTCATGCTTTTCCATGAGCTTGACCTCGACTATACGCTTTCCACCTATGCCTCGGAAGGCGGCAACTTCGGCTCGTTCACAACATTCAACATGGCAAAAAAACTGAACGCCAAGATGTATGCGGAAGCCGAACGCCTGAACGTCAAATGGCTGCTTGGCGGAGAATGCGGGCATATGTGGCGCGTGCTCAACCAGTATATGGACACCTACAACGGCCCGACGCCGGCAAACATGATCCCCCCCGTGTCGCCCGTCACAGGCACGGTCTTTCACAATGCGGCGTCAACAAAAATGGTGCATATAGCGGAATTCACGGCCGACTTGATTTATCACAACAAACTCAAGCTTGATCCGGGCCGCAACGACCATATTATCACCACCTTCCACGACTCCTGTAACCCCTCGCGCGGCATGGGTCTTCTTGACGAGCCGCGCTATGTGCTCAAGGCCGTATGCAACAATTTCATAGAAATGCCCGAAAACACCATTCGCGAGCAAACCTTCTGCTGCGGCGCGGGTTCAGGCCTGAACACCGAGGAAATTATGGAACTGCGCATGCGCGCCGGCATGCCGCGCGGCAACGCCCTGCGCTATGTGCAGCAAAAATTCGGCGTCAACCACATGGCCTGCATCTGCGCCATTGACCGCGCGACGCTGCCGCCGCTCGCCAATTACTGGGCACCCGGCGTGACGGTAAGCGGACTGCACGAACTTGTGGCAAACGCCCTCGTTATGAAAGGCGAAACCAAACGCACCATGGATTTGCGTCAGGAAGATCTGCCCGGCGCGGACGGTGACGAGCCTGCGGATGCACCCGCGGCGCGGGGGGAGGGCGAATAAAAATGTATAACGCCAAAGCTGTTGTCGCGGGCATCATCATCTTTGTGGTTCTGTGCACATCGCCGTTCTGGGCGGGCAGGACAGGGCAGGACTACAAAAAAACAGGCATTGTGCCGCCCGGGGATGAAAAAAACTGCGTTGAAAATGTGACTTTCATGCGCGCCCAACACATGCGGCTGCTCAATGAATGGCGAGACGAGGCCCTGCGCAAGGAAAACCGCACGTATATTGCGGCCGACGGCAAAAAATGGATCATCAGTCTGCAAAACACCTGTTTAAAATGCCACAGCAACTACAAGGATTTTTGCCAAAAATGCCATGTGGCCAACAGCGTTGATCCATATTGCTGGACTTGCCACATCATTCCCGGGGAGAACAAATAATGAATAACAGCAGACGAAGCTTTCTGAAAGCGGCTGGTCTTTCTGTTTGCGCCCTGAGCGGCGGGATAGCCGACGTTGCCGGATTCCCCGCCGCGGCGCGCGCCGGAATCGCGCCCGGCCGCTATGGCAAGGGGGAAAATGCCCTGCGCGCAAAACGCTGGGCCATGGTGATCGACACACGCAAATTTTGCGGGCCGCAAGACTATGAACCACTGGTTGAGGCATGCCGCGCGGCGCACAATGTGCCCCACATCAAAGGCCCGCAGGAGATAAAATGGTTCTGGACTGACAGCTACGAACATGGTTTTCCGGATGACATGAATGAACATTTAAACAAAAATGTCCGTGAATCGGCCTATCCGCTGCTGTGCAACCACTGCGGCAGCCCACCCTGCGCGCGCGTTTGTCCGACACAGGCCACCTACCAAATGGAAGACGGCATTGTGGCGATGGATTACCACCGCTGCATAGGTTGCCGTTTCTGCATGGCGGCCTGTCCTTATGGAGCGCGTTCCTTCAACTTCAAAGACCCCCGCAAATTCCTGCCGGATCCCGTGCCGAATCCCGCATTCCCCACACGCATGATCGGCGTTGTTGAAAAATGCACATTCTGCGCGGAACGCCTTGCCGCGGGTCAGATGCCCGCCTGTGTGGAAGCGTCGCAGGGCCGCATTCTTTTCGGCGATCTGGAAGACCCCGATTCAACAGCGCGTCAGGCCCTTGCCGCCGGTTACAGCATACGCCGCAAGCCGTCGCTCGGCACACGGCCCGGCGTCTATTACCTCATTTAGGGAGAACAAAGCCATGCTTGAAAAACTGCTTTCCGGTCCCAAGACCTATTATGCGTGGCTGCTCTTCCTGCTCTGCGTTATCGCGGGCTGCGGCCTTGTTTACCTGCAGCAATTGCGGATGGGCCTGACCATCACCGGCATGGGCCGGGACGTGTCCTGGGGGCTGTATATCTCGCAATTCACCTATTTTGTCGGTGTGGCGGCTTCGGCCGTCATGCTGGTGCTGCCCGCCTATTTCCACCACTATGTAAAATTCAAGCGCATGATTATTTTCGGTGAATTTATGGCCGTGGCGGCCGTGGTCATGTGCGCCCTGTTTATTGTGGTTGATATGGGCCAGCCCCAGCGCTTGCTGAACGTCATGCTCCATCCCGCGCCGAATTCCGTCATGTTTTATGATATGCTGGTGCTTATCGGCTATCTCATGCTGAACATCGTTATCGGCTGGGTCACGCTGGAAGCGGAACGTCTGGGCGTGGAACCGCCCAAATGGATCAAGCCCCTCATCTATCTCTCCATTCTCTGGGCTTTTTCCATCCATACTGTTACGGCGTTTCTGTATGCCGGCGTACCCGGCCGTCATTACTGGCTCACCGCCATCATGGCGGCGCGCTTCCTTTCCTCGGCATTTTGTTCCGGCCCGGCCATACTGCTGCTGCTGGTCTTTCTTGCGCGCCGGCTCACAGGTTTTGATCCCGGCAAGGATGCCGTCAAAACCCTTTCCACAATCATTGTCTATGCCATGTGCATAAATGTTTTTTTCTATCTGCTTGAACTGTTTACCGCCTTCTACAGCAATATTCCGGGCCATCAGGAGCCCATCTCCTTCCTCTTTACGGGGCACGGCGGACACCTTGCCTGGGTGAGCCGTTGGATGTGGGCCGCGGTGGCGATGGCCTTTCTTTCCCTTGCGCTGCTGATCCCCCCGTCATTACGCAACAATCATGTACTGCTGCCTTTCGCGCTTGTCATGCTGGTGGCGGCGACCTGGATTGACAAGGGCCTTGGGCTTCTGATCGGCGGCTTTACGCCGAATATGTATGAAACCATCACTCCCTATATGCCGACATTCAGGGAAACAGCCGTCACGTTGGGCATTTATGCAGTCGGCGCGCTGGTGTTGTCCCTGCTGTGGAAGATCGCTCTCGGGGTCAAACGGGAAGTCAACAACTTCGGCGACTGAGCACCGCGTCGTGTTAGAAAAGCCCCGCGCGGAAATGTCGCGGGGCTTTTATGCTGCCCGATTTATCCGCAGAGCGCGCATGGCGTTGCAAATGGCAAGGACAGACACGCCGACGTCGCCGAACACAGCCGCCCACATTGTTGCAATGCCCAAAGCGCCCAGCGCCAGAACAACCGCCTTGACGCCGAGCGCAAAAACGATATTCTGCCGGACAACAGAGCGTATTTTTTTGGCAATGCGGACAGCCGAAACCAGCTTTGACGGTTCATCTGTCATCAGGACGACGTCAGCGGCTTCAATCGCCGCGTCGGAGCCCACACCGCCCATGGCGACGCCGACATCGCTGCGCGCCAGAACCGGCGCATCGTTGATGCCGTCACCCACAAACACAATCTTGCCCCTGCCGACTTTGGATTTTGCCAGCGCTTCCAGTCGTTCAACCTTTTGATGAGGCAGCAATTCGCTGTAAACAGCGTCAATCCCAAGCTCCCGCGCCGTTGTTTCGCCGGCGGGCCTGCTGTCTCCGGTCAGCATGACGATACGCCTGACCCCGAGGCTTTCAAGGTCCCTGACCGCCTGTCGGCTGTCAGCCCTGACCTCGTCTGAAATCACGATATACCCGGCGCACATTCCATCAGCGGCAAGGTACACGACAGTCCCGGGAGCATCAATGTCGGGGCGGGCAACAGTGGCCGCGTCAAGCAGCCCGCCGCTGCCGGCCAGCGCTGTTTTGCCGTCTATCCGAACGCGAACGCCCTGTCCGGCAATTTCTTCATATTCGGCGATTTTTTGCGCGTCAATCCCCCCTCCCCAAGCTTTTTGTATGGAGAGAGCAATGGGATGGGTGGAGTGGCTTTCAGCGTGAGCGGCAAAGCAAAGCAGCTCATCCTTTGTCCAGCCGTTCAGCGCTTCCGCCCGCGTCACGGTAAAAACGCCCTTTGTCAGTGTGCCTGTTTTATCAAAGACCACTGTGTCCACATTGGTAAGGGCTTCCAGATAGTTGCCGCCCTTGATGAGTATGCCGCTTCTGGACGCGCCGCCGATGCCGGCAAAAAAAGTGAGTGGAATGGAAATGACCAGAGCGCAGGGACAGGCCGCCACAAGAAACACAAGCGCACGGTTTATCCAGTCGGCAAACTGCGCCTCCGGCGCAAGCAATGGCGGAACAAACGCCAGGGCAAAAGCCGCGAATACGACAGCGGGCGTGTAATACCGCGCGAATTTCGTAATAAAATGCTCTGTTGCGGATTTCCTGTCGGCGGCGTTTCGCGCCAGATCAAGTATTTTTGAAACAGTGGATTCGCCGAACTCTCTGGAAACCTCAATGGTCAGCAGGCCGTTTTTGTTGATGGAGCCGGAAAGCGCCCCGCAGCCGGGCGCAACGTCCTTCGGCAGGGCTTCGCCCGTCAACGCGGACGTATCCAGCGCGGAACGCCCTTCCACGACAACTCCATCCAGCGGAACCTTTTCGCCCGGCCAGACAAGGATACAGTCTCCAACGGCGACCTCCTCCGGCGTGACCCTGCGCACGCCGTTCCCGGTTTTCAAATTGGCGAAATCAGGGCGGATATCCATCAACGCGGATATGGATTTGCGTGAACGATTGACAGCAATCTCCTGAAATGCCTCACCAACTTGATAAAAGAGCATCACAGCCACGCCTTCTGGATACTCCCCGACGGCAAAAGCTCCAATGGTCGCAACGCTCATAAGAAAATTTTCATCAAAAACCTGTCCGACGGAAATATTTTTCACAGCGCGGAACAGAACTTCACCGCCCGCCGGCAAATACGCGGCAAGAAATATGACAAGATTATACGGGTACGCAAAATCAGCAAGCATTCCGACTGCAAAAAGCGCCGCGCCGACGCTGGGCCCCGCGCGACGCAGCCATCGCTTCCGGGAGAGAGCCTTCTCGTCCTGCTCTACGCCTCCCTTTTTCCCTTGCGCGGATGCACGGTCCGGGCAGCAGGGAGCCTTAAAAAGCAGACTGTCTTTCGCGGACATGCAGCACCCCCTGCGCAAAAATATTGCCGACATGTTCATCGTCCAGAGAGTAGTAAACAACCCTGCCGTCCCTGCGACATTTGACGAGCCTGGTTTGTCGAAGCGACCGGAGTTGATGGGAAATTGCCGATTTTGTCATTCCCAGAAGAACGGCTATGTCGCACACGCACATTTCCGAATACTGCAGAGCGCAAAGAATTTTCACCCTCGTGGAATCGCTGAACACCTTGAACAGGTCTGCCAAATCCAGCAGAATTTCTTCTTCCGGCATACGCACCCGCGCCCCGGCGACGACTTCTTCGTGGATAGTGTTGCAATCACATCTGTCAAAATCAGCGGCATACGCGCTCATCAAGGCCACCTCCAATGATTGAACAGTTGAACATTCAAACAATTATTAAATTAATGACCCTACTGTCCCTTGTCAAGATCTTTCTCAGAAATATGACCCTAAAAAATTATCCCGTAAAAAAATGAACGCGGCAGGCGATTGACTTGCGCCCCCTCTCCCGTGCATAGTATAAAAGTTCAGCAAGGAGAAAAGCGTGCAAAATGCGATCAGGGAAGCCATTGCGATTTGTAAAATACTGCTGCGCAACGGCTATGACGCGTATGTGATCAACGCTCCGATGCAGGAACAACTGCTGAAGAAAACGCGCCAGTCGTCTGTGGATATCGCCTGCGAGCCGGATGCGGACATGCTGGCCAAACTTTTCCCAAAAATTCGCCGGGAAGCGGAAAAACGCGCTCTGGCCGAAATGGAAGAAAACGGCCTGACTTTTCGTTTTTATCCGCTTGAAATTGCGGACGCAGCCCACCCGGAACTCTCAATTCTGCGTATCACTCCCTGTATGACCAGCCTGATGGATCCGAAAACCCGCCTGCAATTGCGGCTGACGGGTTTCGGCAGCCCGCCGCCGAGCGGCGATGCCTACGACGGTTTTGAAAATTTCGGGGAAGGTGCGGTACGGCTTACCGGCCTGCCGGACGAAACCCTGCGCCACAACTACCTGCTGGCTATCCGGGCATTACGCTTCGCGGCTAATTTCGACATACCCATTGAGCCCAACACATGGCTTGCCATTGTGCGCGCGGCGACACGCGTGCTGGACTATGTGGCCTTGACGGATATCATGAACGAATGGCGCAAGGTGGCCGCCGAATCTCTGTACCGTTTCGTGCGGCTGCTCCATGACGCGCATATACTGCAAGGTCTGATTCCCGAGGTGGCCGCGCTTTCCTGCATACACCAGCAACGCAACGACGACGGAGAGGTGGAAAGCGTTTTTGATCACACGCTCAACTGCGTGCGTCTTTACCCGGAAGAAGATTTCCATTACGACTGGCTCGGCGCCATGGCCATGCTGTTTCATGACGTGGGCAAACTCTATACGAGTGAATTTTTCGACGGGCAGTGGACGTTTTATCAGCACCACAGGGTCGGCGCCAAGGTAACGCGCAAAATTCTGCGGCGGCTGCACTTCAATGCGGAAGACATTGACCTGCTCTGCCACCTTGTGAACAATCACATGCGCTTTCATTTTATGCTGACAGACAGGGGCATACGCCGCTTCAAGAGTCTTGACGAATACCCGCGTCTGATCGCCATGACACGGGCGGATCTGCGCGCCCGCGACGGCGGCTGCACCTCTTTCAATCACAATATGAAATATCTGGACAGAGCGGAAACACCGGAACAGATGCTCGAACCACTCCTTAACGGCAATGAAATCATGGGCGAAACCAATCTGACCCCCGGGCCGCAGGTCGGCATCATCCGCGAGGCCCTGCTGCAGGCGCAAATTGCCGGAGACGTGACGGACAGGGAGTCGGCCCTACGCTTTGTACGGAGCCATGCGCGCCGTTCAGCAGAACAGCCGCCCTTCACAACTGCATGTATATTACCATTACCGCGCTGAAGCGGCATGCAAGGCGAATTTTCTATCTGAAAGCCGGCGTTCTCGCGTAAACAGCGCCATATATTCCTGATTGCCCTTGGCGCCCTTGACGGCTGCGGGCAGCACGCCGTCACAGACCAGAGCAAGCGCGGTGGTACAGAATGTCACAATTTTCTCCACCGCGCGCCGCCTTGCTGCTTCATCACGCACAACGCCCCTGACTGTTTCGCCCGGTCCCAGTTCAAACTGCGGTTTGATCAAAACGGCCATACGCCCGCCGTCTTTCAGCCAGAACATACAGGACGGCAGAACAAGCGTTAAAGAAATAAAAGAAAGATCCACCGTCACCATATCCACAGGTTCAGGGATCAGATCAGGCGACGCGCAACGCAGATTAACGCCCTCCAGACTGACCACCCTCGCGTCACGCCGCAACTTTTCGTGCAGCTGATTGCGCCCGACATCCACGGCATACACACGCGCCGCGTCACGCTGCAGCAGGCAGTCGGTAAAGCCCCCGGTGGAGGCTCCCGCGTCAAGGCAGACAAAACCCCGCACGTCGAGCCGCAACGCATCAAGAAGCGTCAGCAGTTTATAGGCGCCGCGGCTTACATAGGGCTCATTCTCCAGCAGCACAAATCTCGTTCCCCCAGGATAGAAATGTCCCGGCTTTGCCACAGGCGCCGGCCCGGAAGCATTCTGCGAATGGGGCGCGTCTTCCCCAACTGCCGGGGCCATGACGACTTTTCCGGCCATAATCAGGCGCGCGGCCTGCTCACGGCTTTCCGTCAGGCCCTGTTCAAAAAGCAGCTGATCAGCACGCTGGCGAACAGCCACGATCAGTCCCGTCCTGCAACAGGCTGTGTTTCCATGAAAACATCTTCACTTTAAAGCTCTTCAAGCTCCCGGCAAATCCGGAGGGTGTTCGTCCATATAATAATTTGCCCTGATTGACAAATCTCTGTATTCGTCCTTTCTTTTTTTTCAGCAGGCGCGGCCTTTCAATACGTTCACGGCTTGCGGGAAAAAACAAAATGGGCTAACATGGCAGCTTCTCTGACAGAACAACGCTGGAGCATTCGCGCATGGCGCGCAACCCAAACACATCCCTTTATCTGGCGGCGCTGCTGCTCTTTGCGGGCGGCGTCGGCTATCTCATCCACTCCGGTTTTTCGGAAAACAGCGTTTACTTTTTGAACGTGGCGGAAGCCAAAGCCGCGTCGCCGGACAAACTGACGAGGGCGCGGCTCTTCGGCACCGTGGCACAGGAGGGTATTGCAAAGCACAGAACCGGTGCGGGCGTCACCTTCTGCCTGGAAGACAGGGACAATGCCGGCCAGACCATAGTTATCAGCTACAGCGGCGCCGTGCCGGACACCTTCAAGGCCGGCGCGGAGGTTATTGTCGAGGGCGGGTTGGGACAAGAAGGCCGTTTTATGGCAAAAACCCTGATGACAAAATGCCCGTCCAAATATCAGAAGGAAAACCGCAAAAGCTGACGCCTTGCGGGTGTTTTGTATTTTCTGATAATTTTGCGTCCATTTTGATCTCGCTCCGGGTTCTTCATCCGCACAGGATTTTTCATGTACGTTTTTGCCTACGCCATGCAATTTCTGGTTCTGATCTGTGCCCTGGGCGGCGGCGGCATCGCGCTGCTCCAACTCTGGCAGAGACGTAGCGACCTGCTGCCTCTCATCGAAAAATGCCATTGGGTCATTGCCTTCGCGCTACTGCTGGCGTCGGCTATGCTGCTGCACGCGCTTTACCGGCATGATTTTCAACTGCAGTACGTCGCCGGCCACACCGACATAATTCTGCCGCCCTTTTACCGCCTCACCGCTTTCTGGGCCGGTCAGCAGGGTTCCATGTTATTCTGGGCGCTGGCAGTCAGCATAAGCGGCACCCTTTTTGCCGCGACACGATCCTGGAAAACCCTTGCCCCGTCAACACGCCTGTGGCACTGGATCTTTTTTTACGCCATCATGGCGTTTTTCGCCCTGATACTGACAACATGGAGCAATCCCTTTGTCATGCAGACCCCGGTGCCGCAGGACGGCAGCGGTTTAAACCCGCTGCTCCAGAATCCCGGCATGATATTCCACCCACCGCTGCTCTTTCTGGGCTACGGAGGTTTCAGCGTGCCCGCCTGCCTCGCTCTGGCGCAAACCCTTGCGAACAAGAGCGAGTCGGAAGAACCCTGGTTTCGTCTGACGCGGCCATTCATCATTCTGGCCTGGCTCTTTTTAACGGCCGGCATTGTGCTTGGCGCATGGTGGGCCTATATGGAACTGGGTTGGGGCGGATACTGGGCATGGGACCCTGTGGAAAACGCGTCTCTGCTGCCTTGGCTTATCGGAACCGCATCCCTGCATACGCTGATTGTTGAAGACCGCCGCAACAAACTCGGCCGCGTCAATGTGATCATGATGGTTCTGACCACTGTGTCCGCCTTTTTTGCCACCTATCTGGTACGCAGCGGAGTCATTGATTCAGTGCACGCCTTCGGCGACGGCACTGTCGGCACGCCGCTGTGCGTCTTTGTGCTCGCCGGACTGTTTGTCGCCTTCTGGACAGCCGTTTTTGCCGGACATGACAGCACGCGGCTGGCCGGACCAGACAGCCGCGAAGGTTTTTTGACGCTGGCCGCCTGGGTCTTGCTTACGCTTGCCGGCATCATCCTTGTCGCCACACTCTGGCCGCAAATCAGCAAAATCTGGACTGCCGCCTCGCGTGCTCCTGACGCGAACTTCTATAACCGTGTCTGTCTGCCGTTGGGGGCGCTTGTCATCGTCATGATGGCCGTCTGCCCGTGGCTTGCCTGGAACGGGGGCCTGCGCAACAAAAACGCATTCTATGTCATGCTCGGCTGCTTTATACTGAGCGCGGCGACGCTCTGGGTTTTCGGCTACCAGCAGCCGACCTCGCAAATCGCAGCTGCGGCCGCCATAGCCGTACTGGTAAACATAGGACAAATATTCAGAGATCAGGCCGTCTTTCGCCGTCCCTCCAGCATCGGATCTGTGGGCGCGCATACGGGCATGGCGCTGGTGGCGTTGGGCATTGCGTTTTCCGGCCCGTACGCCGAGGACACGGATTTGCTGCTCGCCAAAGGACAGTCCGCTCAGGCAAGCGGCTATACCGCCACCCTGCTTGACATCAAAACCGGCCGCCAACCCGGCTATGAATATATTGCGGGTCAATTGCAAATAAGCAGGGAAGGCAAAAACATCGGCATTGTCGCGCCGGAACGGCGCATATATGACAAATTCGGCAACAGCCAGTTCTCGGAAGTGGATACTATCCCGAGTTTCGGCAATGAAATCTACGCATCCCTGCTGGGTCTCGACGAGGATAAAAACGCGCTTATCAAGGTGAGCGTGAAACCCATGGTCAACTGGCTGTGGATAGGCGGCGCGATTATGTGTTTTGTCCCCCTGCTGTGTCTGCGCCGCCCCGAAAACGAACACCGGCGACAATAACGCGACGGCTGTTGAGGGGATCCCTGCACAATGCTTGAGCTTCATCGCGTCGCCCGGCTGTACGGCCATAAAGTTGTCTTCAGGGATGTGAGCTGCACATGCGCGGCAGGCAGCATAACCCTGCTGGCAGGCAATAACGGCGCCGGGAAAAGCGCCCTGCTGCGGATTATGGCAGGTCTCTCACGTCCAAGCTCAGGCACGGCGCATTTTACAATGCCCGCACCGCGCGTGGGCTACCTCGCCCATGCCACTTTTGTGTATCCCGCTCTGACCGCACTGGAAAACCTGACTTTCTGGCGTGAGGCTTACGGCCTGGACATCGCCCCTGCCGACCTGCTGGCCGGTCTTGAACGCGTGGGTCTTGCCGCCCATGCTCATGAACATGCCGGCGTTTTTTCCCGCGGCATGGCCCAACGCCTCAATCTGGCGCGCGTGCTCATGCTTGAACCAGACATTCTTTTGCTGGACGAACCAGGCGCGGGCCTTGATGCAGATTCACTGGCGCTCCTGCATCAGGAAATCCTCTCCGCCCGCAAGCGTGGCGCCTGCGTCACTCTGGTCAGTCATGATCTGGTCAACGACGTTCCGCTTGCTGACCGCGTTCTGCTTTTAAAAGCGGGCAAACTGGCTTTTAACGGCCCGGTCACGCACTTCAGAGAACTTGCCGGTGGAACGGAGCAGGCATGCTGCGCCTGACGCTTGCCGTGGCCCGCAAGGATCTCTCCCTGACGCTTTGGCGGGGCAACGGCCTTATGCAGGCGCTCTTGCTCGGGCTTCTCATCTTTTTCGTTTTCAGTCTTTCACAGGAGGTGGGCGAAAACCTGAGTCCACAAAGCGCGGCAGCGGTTTTCTGGTTAAGCTCAACATTCTGTCAAGTATTGATTTTTAATCAATTATATGCGCTGGAAGAGGTCAACAACTCCCGCCTGGGTCTTCTGCTCTCTCCGGCGCCCATACCGGCTGTCTGGCTCGGCAAGGCCATAGCGGGTTTTATACTGCTTCTGTTCGCGCAATTGCTTTTTCTGCCGGCGGCTGTTGTGTTCCTTGGGCAGAGCCTGCACGGCCCTCTGCCGCCAGCCGTGGCTATTCTTTTGCTGGCGGACACGGGCATGTGCGCGCTGGGTTCGCTTTTGGGCGCGCTGGCGCAAGGCCAGGCAGCCCGCGAATCACTGTTGAGCATCGTGCTCTTCCCCCTGCTCACCCCACTTTTACTGGCCGGCATAGGCGTTGGCGCGCAGATTTTCGGCAACCCATCTCCAAACGGACCCGGCGCGTGGATGGGCATTGCCTGCGCCTTTGACGCGATCTTTTTGGCGACAGGCCTTTTGCTTTTCAGCTTCATTTACGCGGGGGAAGAATAGATGCGCAGCCTTTCCATTGTGCCGGCAATGCTTGTTTTATCGGGCAGCCTTACATTTGCCTGCTGTCAGTGGCTGATCTACAGTTATGCGCCCACAGAAGCGACGATGGGCCTGACGCAAAAAATTTTTTACATACACCTGCCTCTGGCCTGGTGGGCTTTGTTCAGCTTCTTTCTCGTGTTTGTCGGTTCCGTCAGCTATCTTTTAAAGCGCGCGCCCGGCGCGGACAGACTCTGCGCCGCGGCGGCGGAAACAGGAGTCCTGCTGAGCGGGCTTGCGCTTGTCACCGGCACGCTCTGGGCCCGCAAAGCCTGGGGCGTCTGGTGGACGTGGGACCCCCGCCTCACAACCACACTGATCATGTGGTTCATTTATGCGGGTTATCTGGTACTGCGCGGTCTCAATCCGCCGCCGCAACGTAAAAGTCTGGTTTGCGCGGTTGTGGGTATCGCAGCATTTTTAGATGTCCCTCTTGTCTTTGTTTCAGCCAGAATATGGAGGTCTATTCATCCCGCTGTGTTCGCGGCAAAAGACGGCGGTCTGGAACCGGAAATGAAACTGACGGCGCTGGGCTGCGTCGTTTCTTTCGGCCTTTTCTGGGCCGGGCTGCTCTGGCTGCGCAAACGGCAGCTTGATCTGCGCGACAGACTGGATACGCTGGCATCTGCGGCACAACAACAGTAACATGCATCCGCGGCACAACACCGCACGGAGGCATTATCTATTTATGGATACGCTTGTATGGGTTATCATAACCAATGCCGTCGTCTGGATCGGCCTTGGCGCATACCTGATTTTTCTGGCTCTGCAGCAGCACAATCTGGCGGCGCGGCTGACACAATGGGAGATGCTCCGTCATGACTGACACACAACGGCCGCACGGTCCAACGCGTGTCCTGATTCTTTTGCTGGCTCTGGGTTTTGCCGCCATGCTTTTTGTCGCCTTGACGGAAAACTTCCACAACCCGCAGCTCAGCGTACAGCGCCCCCCCGATCCGACAGTCGTCAACGCGGACGGAGCCGGCGACAATATCGGCATGCTGATGCAACAGGCCGCGAAAGAGCCGCAAAATGCGGATGTGCTGATACACCTTGTGGAAGCGCTGATTGCAGCCCAGAACTGGGGGCCTGCGGAAACTTTTGCCAAACGAGCTGTGTCTCTTGACCTGCAGGACCAGCGTCCGCTGTATCTGCTGGGTATTGTGAAGCACAATCTGGGCCATCACCAGGAAGCGGCCGAAACACTGGAAAAAGCTCTGGCTGTCAAAGACACGGCCGCGTTGCGCTACAGCCTCGGCGTGCTCTATCTTTATTTTCTGCGCGACACGCCGCAGGGAGTGCGGCACCTGAACGCCGGCCTGCATGACGCGAACGCCGACGAGGATCTGAAACGCGCCATTCGCGAGGAATTGGAGAAAGCGTCGCGCCCCGACTCGGACAAAAAAACAGAGGCTGAAAATGTCATTCTATCGCCCGCGCGGACTTCGCAGAATCCCGGCACGCCGTCCATACCGCGCGCCATAGAGAACAAAATTACTGAGATGGAAAAGACAATCCTGCGCAATCCTGATGACGCCGCAAGCTGGACAGCACTGGGCAATCTGTATTTCGACACAGGCCGGACACAGCAGGCGATTTCAGCCTATGAGCGCTCTTTGACCCTCTTCCCGAACAATCCGGATGTGCTCACTGATCTCGGTATCATGTATCGTGACGCGGGGAAATACAGCAAGGCGGTAGAAAACTTTCGCAAAGCCGTCGACCTCAACGCCGGCCATGAAAACGCCCTGTTCAACGAAGGCGTTGTGCTCTTTTATGATATGCACAATAAGGAAGAGGCATTGCGCGTATGGCGTCAGTTGCTGGACAAAAACCCCAACGCCCGTGCGCATGACGGGCACCCCGTCTCCGAAATGATCAAACTTTTGCAGTAACGGGAGCGTAAAACGGGATTGCCTTCCCGCCCGGCAACAGGCTAACATGACGGCAAACAGCTGCGCGGAGCCGGAGCCGACGACACGAAAATGACACGAACAACAAATCTTTCATGACGTTATTTACAGGCGGCATATATGACCAGCATCATTCACGGCACAATGCGTCCCATACTGTATTTGTCCATTCTGCTGTTGTGCGCCATCTTTCTCTTCCCCCGCGCAACCGCGGCGGCAATGCCCCTGCAGCCGGAGATGCTGCAGGCGGGCAATCTGCCGTTTCTGCCGTGCCTTGACTATTTTCTGGACGGCACCGGTGATATGGACGTTGAAGAAGTTGCCGCGCCGGGAAACGCTCAGGCCTTTCACCCGCTGATCCTTCAAAAGCTCCCACGCGAAAGCGCTGTTATGTGGCTGCGCTTCACGCTGGCGCCGTTGCCGGAAAAAATCCGCCCCACCGCCGTTCTGCTTGATATGGGAGAAAGCGTGCCGGGCGCGCCCGTCCTGTATGCCCCTGTTGTCAATCAGGTGAACGGCGCGCCGGAATGGAGCGAAACGCCAATCGCGCGTCATGCCGCGGTGCTGCTGCCCGAAGCGGGGAAAGAACCCTTGACCTGCTTTATCCGCATGGAAGGGCTGCCGGGGCCATGGTTCTCACCCGCTCTGCGCACTCCGCAGGACGCAGCCAATAAGGCATGGAGCAACTTTTCACGCACCGCCGCCGCGCTGGCCCTTGCCGTGGTCATGGCGCTCTGCCTGTTGCGCGCTCTGACTGAAAAAGGCCAGTGGCGAATCTGGACTGCCCTTTATGTGGGAGCGGCGCTGGCGCAGTCAATGGCAGGCATGCCGGCTTTCGGCAACGACCGTCCGGGCATCAGCGAAGCAGCCGCTCTGCTTTTGCCGGGCATAGCCCTGATGCTCCTCTCCCACGCGGGGCGTCACCTGCTGGGAGGTAAAAGCCGGGCATTGGATATTCAGTTTCTGCTGCTCTCCCTGCCCGGCGCGTCGCTGGCCATACTGCAGCTGCTGCCGTGGTTCGGCTGGACTGCCCGCTATGTTGATCTCTGGCCCGCGGGGACACTGCTCTTTGCGCCCAGCGCCCTAGGGGCCTGCATTTTGGGCATTCCGGGCGGCAAACGCTTTTTGCTGGCCTGCCTCTTATCCGCGCTGTTTACAGCAGCGGGAGTTCTGTGTCCTGACGGCGGATTCTCCGCAAATCTGCTTGCCGCCGCGCCTCTTTGGGGCACAGCGATCGGCGCAATGCTCATTGCAACGACAACCGCCCTGGGCGACAGGGAAAAATCCGCATCCACAACCAGCGCGGGAGCCGCGACAACGTCAATGACGACGCGTTACGACCTGGGTGAGCCTCTGGAGGATCCCAATCTGCGGTTCGTCCCGCCGCAAACAGCCGAAGCGCCGAAAAGCGGCGCGGCCGCCGCAGCTGCATCGGACGCCCTGCGCATCCCCTTGGACCGCCTGATGCGTGAAGGAGCCGCCCTGGAGCACTGCGCGCTGCCCCCGGCTGTGCGTCAATATGTGGGAAATATGCTTGACGCCGCCAGGGAAATGACGCGCATTATCAGCGCCCCCCCGCAGACCGCGCAACAAAGTGACCGTAGGGTGTTCAACCTGCAGAACCTGATGCGTGAAGTGCACGACAGCATGTCTTCAGCGGCGCAAACCGCGGGCATAGGCCTTGCCTGGTATATGCCTCCGCATTTTGGACATACCTATGAAGGAGAGGCGGAGGCGATCAGCGAAACCCTCTGCCTGCTGCTGGAAAGCGCGGTCCGCGCCACACAGCGCGGCGCTGTGCAGTTTTCCGTTCGTCGTGTTCCGGAAAGCGCAGATGCCGGCCATCTGCTGTTTACCGTTCAAGACACAGGGGCGGGGATGCCGCCGCAAAACCGCTCAAGTCTTGCCCTGACGCGCGCCTGGGAACTGGCCGGAGCGCACAACGGCTTTCTTGGCCTGGAATGCGGCCCGCAGGGCACAACAATAGCCTTTACACTCCACCTCAAATATCTTGAAGAGGGATCCGAGATCGCTTGTGAGGACTTGCCCCATGTCATTATCACGGCGGAAGGCGCTCTTGACAGGCAACTTCTGGCCCACATGCTGAAATTACTCCCCTGCAGAAGCAGCGAAGCGCGCAGTCTGCACGAAGCGCTTCAGATACATCAGACGAATCCCGCGCTTTTGCTGATTGCTCAGGGCCAGTTTGTCAACGCGGCGTCCAACCTGCTGCTGCAGTTTACGGAACAGGCCAGAGCCGCGTCTCTGCCGTTCTGCAAATTTTTGGCCATCACCAAGGACGATAGTCATTGGGACGATATGGCCCATACAGGCTTTACTCACGCCTTGCTGGAACCTGTGGACAGCGAAGCGTTCTGCATAACAGTGAAAGAAATTCTTCATGAAGCCGCGGCGGACAAAATGCCTGCGGAAAAAGCCGTTGCGCCCGACGAACTTCTGGAATTGCCGCAATTGTCGGAAAAGCCTTCAACGCCGACAGACAGCCCTGTGTCGGGCTACAGCACCTCTCCGGCCCAGAAAAGCGCAGCAGCGGCGGACGACCGGACGGCGTTGCCGGATTTATTTTCTGCTGTCGCGCCGCCCGGAGAAACGTCAAGCATCAAAATCCCCGATCTCACTGCCCTGCCGGATTTGCTGAGCTTTGCCGAGTCCTTGCGCAATAATCCGCCTGAGGGCGCTGCCGGCAAGGGCACGGCGAAGCCGGAAGGTAGTCTGTTTGGCGGTTTTCCTGACACAGAGCCGCTCTCTTTGCTGGATATGTCGCCCAGAATAGACGCCGGACTCCGGGCCGCCAGTGCATTTCTGAGTAAAGCAGAAAACCCCGCAACGCCGCGGCCGGCACAGCCACCCCGGATTGTCCCCGCAGCCGCGAGCACGGCGGGCACTCAAATACAACAGCAGCGAACGGCGCCGCAAACGGTCGAAGGCATGCCTGCTGCACCCGCCCCTGACGACACAGCCTCTTTTATGGATTTTATCGCCGGCACAACCTCTGCTTCATCACGCACCCAGACTGTGCAGGGCATGTCTGTACCCACGACGACCAAAGCCGACAATACGACAAGTTCCCCTCCCGGGCAGCCCCGCGCGCATCTGCCGTCAAAGCCGCTTTCTGTGACAGGTCAGACAGCAGTGACACACGCCGATCCCGTCAGACACGATGCCGTACAGACGCAAAGCAGCGAGCCGCAGGACAAACCCTCGCGTCAGCGGCAAACAGCGGGCAGCACAATGCTGCTGTTGGTAAAACGCCTTGACAAAGCTATAGAAGACGCCCAATCGGCCTTTGCGCAACAACGCCCCCCAATGGTGGGTAACGCGGCCAGACGCATAGCCGCGGATTCAGACAATTACGGCCTGCGCGTGCTGGCCCGCATGGCCCGGTGTGTGGAACGGGCCGCCAGAGCCAATGATATGAACGCGCTCGAAGACTTGTTGCCGGAGCTCGTGGCGGCTGTTGAGCGCAACCGCATTGCGCTCACGCCCCGCGAGTGACGGGCTGGCAAAAATACGCTCATGCTGCTTCTGGAAACACTGGAACTTTCAGCTGTTCACGCAATGTCATGGATCGCCATCTGTCACGCGCTGCTGACAAAACGCGACCCGCGATCTGCTCTCGGCTGGACAGCCACTGCCCTGTTGCTGCCTTTTGTAGGCCCCCTGCTCTATGTCCTGTTTGGGATAAGCCGTGCGGCAAGCCGCGCGAACAGAATGATGCGGCGTCTTGCCGCTGTCCAGCCCGACTACGCTCATCCTGACTTCCCGACAGAACCGCCGGAACACATTCCGGAGCATATCGCCGCCGCAGAACTTGTCGGCCGTCGTCTGACTAATCTGCATTTGAGCGGCGGAAATACGGTCACACCTCTCTATAACGGGGACGAGGCCTATCCGGCCATGATTGCGGCCATACACAAAGCCGAACATCACGTTTATCTGACGACCTATATCTTCAATGCCGGCATGTCAGGATCGGCATTTGTCAAAGCCCTGTCAGACGCAGCAGATCGCGGCGCTGATGTGCGTGTGCTGGTGGACGGCATCGGCACACACTATTCACGGGACAAACCCTGGAAAAAACTCGCCGCCCGCGGCGTACACGTAGAACTTTTTCTCTCCCCCGGCCTCTTCCCTCCCAATTTGAGCATAAACCTGCGTAATCATCGTAAAATACTGATTTGCGACAATACGGCATTTACCGGAGGCATGAATATTTCCGACAACAATCTTCAGAGTTGTCAAAAAAACCGCATACAAGACATGCATTTTCACTGTCAAGGGCCTGTTGTCCACCAGCTGCGCCGCGCTTTTCTACTCAACTGGGGCTTTACAACAGGAGAATACGATCCGCTGCTCTTCGACATTCCGAAATCCGCGGGTGAAAGCCGCTGCCGCATTGTGATGGACGGACCAGGCTCTGACACAGAGGTTCTGAACGAGCTGTTCTGTGGCGTAATCAGCAGCGCGCAACACTCCGTACGCATTATGACGCCTTATTTTCTGCCTTCACACGATATTATGGCCTGTCTGCGCTCAGCGGCCTATCGCGGCGTTGTTGTCAAAATAGCTCTGCCTGCAAAAAACAATCTGCCGTATGTTCACTGGGCCATGTTCCGCCTTATGCCCAATCTCCTGACCGCCGGCGTGCGCATATGGCTTCAGCCGCCGCCCTTCGCCCACACCAAGCTGCTTACCGTTGACGATTTTTACTGTCAAATAGGATCAGCCAATATGGATGCACGCAGCCTGCACCTGAACTTTGAATTGAATATGGAAGTCTTTGATCAGGCGTTACATGCCGAACTCGCCGGGTATATTGACAGCACTCTTGCCCGAAGCCGCGAAATATCGCTGGCGGATCTGTCGCGTCAGCCCCTGCCGGTCAAACTGCGCAATGCGGCCTGCTGGATATTCTCGCCCTATCTGTAGGCTCAGCGTTCTTTATTAAAATCTTCAACTATGTCAGGTAAATCAGCTGTGTGCAGCACTTCCGCACCGGCAAGCCACATGCTGCATTGCATTGTGCTGCCATCTTACCGTTCACCGCAGGCAGGTAAAAGCGGCAACCAGCAGGCGGCTGACCATACGGCGACTATGCGGGGGGACAGTCGCCTCCGAGAAAGGAGGCTGTGTATTTCAGCATGATGGGAAATGACAGTCAATAGGGCAGGCCCAGCACGGCGCGGGCCGAGACGGCCGTCTGCATGAGCACTTGGGATATGTCCTTCACGGCCTGCATGCTTTTTGATTCCGCCTTCGGCAGCACCAGCACCTGATCGCCGGGCGCGATGTCGTCGCCGTCGCGCGATACCGCGCCGTTCTGGCGCATGATGAGCACATTGTCCCTATCGGCCCGCGAGCCGTAGCCGCCCGCCCCCTTGATGTAATCGCCCAGGCTTTTCTTTTTGCTCCACAGCATGGCCTGCGGCGCCATAACCTCGCCGCTCACCAGAATCACGTCGCTTTTTGGCGGAATAACAATAACATCACCGTCTTCCAGCACAAGATTGCCGCTGTCATTTCCATTGTCGAGCACCACAACGCCTTCCGGCTCAACGCTTTTAGCGCGTTCAACAAACTTCATCAGCATCTCGGCTTCCTTTGAGCGGATCTGCGCCTCTTCGGCGCTGGCAGAAGACGCGGTCAGCGCGCTTTCCTCCAGGCGGCGCAACGAGTCGGCGATGGCTTTTTTTTGCCGGGCCGCCACGCTTCTGCGCTTGACGTACATAGCGGCGAGGTTGGCGCGTTCAGGCTCCACGGCGATAAAGTTCTGCACGTCCTTGAGCTTTGCGCCGCGCAGAACCGGAAAGCGGGAAGCGCCGCGCACCGCGCCTTCCACGGAGACAAAGACGGCGTTGCCCGCAGCGTCTGCGAAAAACTGTACGCTGTCGCCGTCTTCGAGTTGCAGATGGAGGAGATCCCTGATAGGCAGATAGGTGTTGTACGGCGAGCCGTTGCGCGTGCCGCTGACTGAGGCGTGCGAAGCCCGTTTTTCCGGTTCCGCCAATTCCACAAGCTCCGCGCCCGTGGCCTGGCCCTTGGGAAATTCAAAGCGGGCCGGGTTGCGCGCCGCGCCGGCGGCGACGACGCTGGGTCCCTTGTTGTCCACCACCAGCGTATCGCCATCCTGCATGCGCACGGGGGCGAACTCCCCGCGCCGAGCGAAGGGATAGAGGTCGAGTGTCAGCACGACGGCCCCGTTGCGGACAAGACGTATGGCGCGGTAGCTGCCGCGCGCAGGGTCAATGCCGCCGGCCCTGTCCAGAAAGGCGAGCGGGGAATCGCCGGAAGAACTCTGATAGTGACCGGGCCTGACAACCCCGCCCGTCACAAAAACGGACACGGTGCCCGTGTCGAGCGGCGCTACGTATATTTGCGCGTCGCTTTGTCCCGCGGCTGCCAGTTTGCTGCGCAGGTCATCCACAATTTTATTGCGCGGGATGCCAGCGACAGGCAGTGCGCCTATTCCCGGCAGCGTCAGGAAGCCATCGCTGTCCACGGCAAAAATGTCGTCCACCGTGTGCTTGCCGCCCCACACGCGCACAACGGCGCGGTCGCCCGGCATAAAGGCGTCGGCCCCGGCGTTTCTGGAGAAGTTGCCTTGGAAAAGATTGGCTCCGTAGGGGTTGATCTCGTCGTTAGCCAGGCTCGCCGTGGCGGGCAGCAGGCAGAGCAGCGCAAGCGACAGGCAGAAGCGCCGCACCGTCATATGCCGCCTTCTCCCCAGACGCG
Source organism: Desulfovibrio sp. (assembly GCA_031260725.1). Taxonomy (GTDB): domain Bacteria; phylum Desulfobacterota; class Desulfovibrionia; order Desulfovibrionales; family Desulfovibrionaceae; genus Desulfovibrio. Next base: position 25,758 of record JAISKZ010000006.1, read on the forward strand.
CGGCGCCAGCGTCCACTGTCCTGCGGCATCACTGCAGGTGACGACCACTTCAGCTTTTTTTCCGTCGGCGAGCACGGTGGCGCGGCGGCAGTTCTCGCCTTTGGCCGAAGTAAAGGTGCCTTCCAGCGAAACCCGCACATCGGTGCCGAAAACGGGGTCGTCAAGCTGTGCGGACTGCCCCGGTTCAGCGGAAATCATGAAGGCCTCCACCGGCCCCGTCACCGGGGCAGTAGCCGGCGCGTCGGCCGTCAGCCCGCAGCCGGAAAGGATGACCAGCAATGCCGACGCGAACGTCGGAAGCAGTTTTGACAGGGGAGGGAATAGGTTGTTCATGGCGGCTTTCGGTTTACGGTCAAACAGGGTATCCTTACGCTTCTTCTTACAGAGAAACGGCACGCTGTCAAACAGGCTGTTTTGCCGAGAGATTCGCTTTTCAGGGAAAATCCTCTCAGCCAGGGATGCCCCAAAAAGAAATGCGGGTGTGACGAAGGCGGCTCTCTTTTTTTGCGATTCTTTTTGCATTGCTTTTTAAGCTGAAAAGAGTACTCTCACACCACTGATTGCCATATGCCCTGTCTTGTCCTCTATCGTCGTGGAGACCGTTGTATGCGTGTTTTCGTTCGTATCTGTATTCTGAGACTTTTTCTGGCCTGCATAACACTTGCCGTGATGACTATCGCGCCAGCGGCGGCGGACAAAAAAGAACCCGCAAAAGAAGCCCCCAGCAAATATGACTCCCTCAAGCGTTTCAGTCAGGTGCTCGACCTTGTTGAACGGCACTATGTGAAAGACGTGACACAAAGTGTTCTCATTAACGGCGCCGTCAAGGGGCTGCTGCAGGGCCTTGACCCGCATTCCACCTTCATGAACGCTGAAGAATACAAAGAAATGCAGCAGAACACATCCGGTGAATTTTTTGGCGTCGGCATTGAAATTTCCCTTGAAAACAGCCAAATTGCCGTTGTAACGCCCATTGAGGACACACCGGCCTTCCGCGCGGGCCTGCAAACCGGCGACATCATCTTGTCCATCAACGGACAGGCCACCCAGGAACTGTCGCTGCAGGAAGTCGTTTCCCGCATTCGCGGTCCCAAGGGCAGTGAAGTGGAACTGACCATTCTGCACAGCGATGCAAAAACGCCGCAAACAGTGCGCATTGTGCGCGACTCCATACCGCTGATCAGCGTCAAATCAAAAAAACTGGACGACGGCTATTACTGGGTGAGGCTGACGCGCTTTTCCGAACGCACAACCGAAGAACTCAAAGACACGCTCAAGGCTGCGGAAAAAGAGAGCAAGGCAAACGGCGGCATCAAAGGCATTGTGCTTGACCTGCGCAACAACCCAGGCGGCCTGCTGGATCAGGCCATCAGCGTCTCCGACGTATTTTTGCAGCGGGGGGTCATTGTTTCCATCAAAGGGCGCAAGGAACACACGGGCAACGCCTATGAGGCGGAAAACCAGCCTGACGACACGCGCGCACCTATGGTGGCGCTGATCAACGCCGGCTCGGCCTCGGCCTCGGAAATTGTGGCCGGCGCTCTGCGCGATCAAAAACGAGCCCTGATTTTGGGAGAACGGTCTTTCGGCAAGGGTTCTGTGCAAAAAATTATCCCCTTGGCCGACGGCTCGGGGCTCAAACTCACCGTAGCTCTCTATTACACCCCGAACGGCAGTTCCATTCAGGCAGAAGGTATAGTACCCGACATGGAAGTGCCCTTTGAAAATTTGCGCTCCGATGACAAAGACAACCCGCGCTTCCAAGTGCGCGAGCAGGATCTTAACCGCCATCTGGAAAACGGCAAAAATAAAAAATCAAAAAACGCAAACAAAAATGACGAAGGTAAGGAACAGCTTGCCCGCGACAATCAGTTGCGCATGGCCTTGCAGATCGTCAAAAACCTGCCCAAAATGCAGGAAATCAGACCGTAGCAGTGCGATAACACCACCATCCGGCACGCCATGCCGGTCGAGGAAGATTCATGAGCAAAGTTATAGGCTGCGTGGGGTGCGGCAATATGGGCGGCGCCATCCTGGCCGGGCTGACGGCAAGGCTCGCCAGCGGCTACTCCTTCTGCGGGTTTAACCGCACGCTGGAGCGCATGCGCCCCCTTGAAGAGAAGGGTGTGGTCGTCAAAACCGACGCACTTGCCCTTGCCCGTGACACGGACATCATTATTCTGGCCGTCAAGCCCATCCAGACGGCTGAAGTGCTTAAAACAATGCGTCCGGCGCTCACAAGGGACAAAATTTTGATTTCTGTCGCCGCAGGCGTTGGCGTACAACGGCTGAAACAGGACTCAGGCGGGCAATGCCCTGTCGTGCGGTGCATGCCCAATACCCCCGCGCTGGCAGGCGCAGGGATTTTTGCCTTTTGCCTGGAAGATGCGGCCTTGAGCCCGGGCATAAAGAAGGAAGTGCTCGCTGTTTTCAGCGCGCTTGGTCTGTGCGTCACGCTGCCCGAAACGAGTTTTACCGCGTTTTCCGCGCTTATCGGCGCAGGGCCGGCGTATGTCTTTCAGATGATGCAGGGTTTTGTGCAGGCCGGAGTCACACTCGGTTTTGCACACCGCGAAGCGAGAGAGCTTGTCACAGCCATGTTTGCCGGTTCCGCGCGCCTTGCCGCGCAACGTCCGGCCCCGCTCATGCAATTGCGTGACGAGGTGTGTTCACCCGGCGGTCTGACCATTGCCGGAGTCAACCACCTGGATCGGGCAGGTCTTGTCGGCGTTATTGTGGACGCTGTGCTGGCGGCTGACGCGCGGGGCCGTGAAATGGAGCAATAATATCAATACAGACGGATATCCAACGTATCCCCCTCATTGGAAAGCACAAAACGCGTGCGTTTAGGCTTTGCGCTCAAATCAATCACCACGCGTGTTCCTTTCTCAATCCTGCCGACACGCACGTTGGTCACCAGAGAATTTTTCGGCACACCCGGCGCCTTGAGGGCATCCAGCCCCTCCACATCCACCACAACTCTTTCTGGATTTGTCAGATTCACGGTTTTATAGCGAATGGGCGGTCTGTGGCTCGTCAAACGCACTGTGGCCCCTTTGTCGCGAACAAAGACCGCAAGCCGTGTGGGCGGATTGACCGGCGCAGCCTTTTTACCGGCAACAGGCTTGCCGTACGTTGCATTTTTGCCAGACGGGGCGGTGCGTTGCGTTTTGGCGGCCGGTACAGCTTGCTGCCTGGCAGGTTGCAGCGCGGACGCGACTGCAAGGGCATTGTCCCCCTTGTCCATCTCGGAAGCCTCAGGGATGGCTCGCTCTGCGGGTGCAGGCTTCGCGTGCAGCGACGCCGCCGCGACGATTGCATCGGACGCAACCTGCTCCTGCGGCAGTACCGGCGCAGCAGCGTCCTGCGGAGAAACGACCGTACCAATTTCCGCCCTGGTTTTCATCGGGTCAGGTTTGCCGCCCATCTTTTCATTGAGCATGACCAGCGCCATACCCAGCACGCAAACAGCACCAAGCAGACTGATAATAACTTTGTTCATGCCGCAAGGCTCCTGTAAATAACATAAAGGATGAGAGAGAGATTAAAATACGCGTGCTCGTCGATATTGCGGACGCATGGCAAGAATATACATCAGTTACGCCAAATGGCAAGATTTTCCCTGCCGTGACTATGTATAACAGTCAGGCTCAGGACTTATTGATCAAGATATATGCTGTCCGGCTAAAGGGATGAAAATAAGGTAAGACGAATGAAGGGGAGTTGCTGAATTGAGTTTAAAAATCTGTTGTAGAGCGCAAGAAAAACATTTATCCTATATCATTTGATGACCAGTCAACGGTCGTCGCTTTTTTATTTCTTTTTGAGAGGAGTGCCTTTGTCATGCAAACCCGTTATTCTATTCCCCTTTTGTTTGTCTTGATGTTTTCGCTTTCGGCTTGTTTGCCGGAAACGGGCGGCGCAAAACAGAAATTCGCTGTTGTGGATATGCAGCGTATTATGCGCGACACGACGCCGGCAAAAGCCGGAGTGGCATTTTTGGAAGAAATACACTCTGGAATGCAAAAGAAAATAAGCGCAATTCAGGATCGCTTGGAAAAAAATTCTAAGGATGAAGCTGCACAAAAAGAATTGCAGAGCGTGTATATGGCTTCGCAGCAACGCATGCAGGCGGAGCAGCAGAATGTGATCAATCTGCTGGATGATGTGATTCAGCGTGTTTTAAATGATTATCGTGAGCAGCAGGGCTATGACGTGATTTTGAATGCGGAAATCGCCGCCGCGTATAATCCGGCTGTGAATGTAACCACGGCTGTTATTGTGGAAGTAAATAAGCAGAAAATTGAGTTCAAACCTGTGGCCGCAGAAGACAAAAATCCCGCTGGTGAGGCAAAGCCCGAAATGGAAAAACAAACGCAGGACGATGGCAGGGGCAAAGCAAACAGCCCTGCCGACGCGGATAAAAAGTAATCTTTTTCTGTTGCTGAAAGCGGGAAAGCCTCAGCGTGTTTTGCGCGCTGAGGCTTTCCCGCTTTCATGGAATCCCGCAATGAACAGAAACGTCAGAGCATTGAGTCAGCGGCCGGGCTGCACAGCCTTTGTCTGATTGAGCCAATTCGTGAATGATGTTGTTTTAACGAAGATCAAAGCCGGGCGATGGGGGGCTGCGGCCAAGAACTCAGGCAAGCTACGGCGATATGCCTAACCACATCACGTGCTTTCCTGGTAAATCAAGTATAAAAAGGCCAAGCGATTCAAGGTCGCATTCAATGACACGTTTTTGCTGGAAGTTCTAAAAATTTAAATGCCTCTGCCCTGTACATACACCATGCTGACACATTGACAGCCACGGGGCACGCGTCTTATAAAAATAACAGCGATACGTGTTGACCGGGCAGTTAGCTCAGCTGGTGGAGCATCGCCCTTACAAGGCGGGGGCCACAGGTTCAAGTCCTGTACTGCCCACCAAATTTA
>JAISKZ010000041.1 GCA_031260725.1 Desulfovibrio sp.
GTCCTGTTTGACGCGGCGCGGCAGGGGCATATATACTTTTCGGCTCTGGAGGTATTAGAGACTATGTTGATTGATAAATTACAGCCGATTACAGATATTTTTGACTGGATTCATCATGTCTGGGAGCGCCCTGTCACACAACGGCGCATTGCCTTGATAATTCTCTGGATATATCTGCTCGCGCTGGCCTGCGTGGAGCTGAATCGCCGCGGTCTGTTGCCGCCGCGGCTTGCCGCGCTGACGCCGTACAGTCATTTTGCCGCCATTCAGCTTGCCTTTACCCTGATTCTCGGTATGGAGGTTATGGGTCTTATTTTGTCCATTTCCAACTCCATTTCGCGTGCCGTGGGCAAACAATTCGAGCTACTTGCCCTGATTTTGCTGCGTAACGCTTTCAAGGAACTTTCTTCTCTGACGGAACCTGTGAGTATGGCCGGCAATCTTGAGCCCATTGTTCATATCGCCGTTTCCGGAGTGGGCGCACTGTGCGTTTTTGCCTGTCTGTGTCTGTATAAGCGGCTTTTCAGATCGCAGCATTTTATACAGACGCCGGAAATGCGCATGCGCTATGTGATGACCAAAAAAATGTTGTCGTTGGGTTTGTTTATCATTTTTTTCTGCCTGGCCGCGCACAACGCTTTTTTCTTTGTCACAACCGGCGGGGGAGAGCAGTTTTTTGCAACCATATACACGGTGCTGATTTTTTCAGATATCGCTCTGGTACTCATCGCTCAGCGCTATATGCCGACATTTCACGCTGTGTTCCGCAATTCCGGCTTTGTGATAGGCACGCTGCTCATGCGGCTGGCGCTTTCAGCGCCGCCGCCTTGGGACAGCGTTGTCAGCGTTACCTCCGCGCTCTATGTGCTGGCCCTGACCTGGATAACCAATTATTTTATATCCCCACACGCGCAGGACGGGGCAAAGGCGAACCGCCCCGCGGCATGACACGACACGTTCTTGTGCGTGTGAAAAAGCGGCGGTATGAAGGCCGTCTCGTCACAATAACAGTTGACAGGAGAAAAATACTCAGGAGTTTGCGGTCTTGAGCAATTTTTCCATCATCAAAACCGTAGGGGTTGTTGCACCGGCTTCCAGCCCGCATATGCCGCGCACAGCCAGTATGAGCGCGTCAAATTGCAGGGAAATTTCAGAGGAGCCGTTGGAGATTAGGCAGTTGTCTCCATTGACGGAAAGACGATAAGCATGGCGGCTGCGTTCGTCGCCGCTGGAACGCACAACATAATAGACCTATTCGTTGTTGTCCGTCACATAGAACTTTTGGCGGGTGAACATGCCGGTTAATTTTTACGCCGCCTGAGCGAGCATGGTGGCAACCTCGTGATTAAATTGCCGGTGTCTGTCGGGAAACGGCGTTATATGTGGCAAGACTGGTTGTAATATTTCAGTATTATTGTTTCTAAAGTGTTGCTTTAATTTATAGCCATTTGTTTTTGTGGACGGCCTGATTGAAATTTATGTTATGGATGAAGCCTCTTTGGTGCCGGAAGAGAGATTTGAACTCTCAAGGGGTTGCCCCCGGCGGATTTTGAGTCCGCTGCGTCTACCAATTCCACCATTCCGGCAATGTAAGACATAATTACGACAAAATGTTATCCTAGTTCAGGCTTGCGCGTCAAGTGTGTTGGGCAGAGAAGCGTTGCGGCAGAGGGAATTGGGGTGACGCCGCGCCGTAAGAAAACCTTACGGCACGGTCGGCCAGAAGAGGCATATTCTGGCAGGTGCGTATCCGGCCAGAAAGGCGTCCATTAATGTGCCGAAATATACTTTGTTGCGCGGTTTGATGTGCTGCACTTCCGGGCAGTCGGCAGGGAAAAAACGCAAAGAGTCACGATTGCCGGTATAATTGCCTCGGGCCAGCGGCAAAGAGAGCAAATGCGCCCAAAATCCTCGCCGTTGTGCGATAGCATGCTGCTGCAGGGAGAGCAGTTTTTTTTGAAAGGCCGCGTTCTGATTCTTATGAGGATAAAAATAGGCGGCTCCGCGGCTGATCATCAGCGCGCTCAATGATTGTCCGTCCTCACGCTGAACGTCGGCCTCAATGCGGCCGTGTCTGTCCTTTGGCGCGTTTTCAACAGTAACAAGACGCACTTTATGGCGTTCAGTCAGGCGAATGAGTTCCTGACGCGCCTCCCGCGCGTAATATTGCGTCCGTGCAGCGCCGTGGGCCATTTCGGGGGCGTCAATGCAGGCAATGCGCACAATACGTCTGTCTGTCAGCTTCAGGGTGTCCCCGTCAAAGCAATAGGCCGCAACGCCTTCAGGATGGGCTATGCTCTGTTTGCCGGGCGAGGCCTTGGCTGCGGGAGATCGGTCGTCTTCCTTGCCCGCGGCGAATGCAGCCGTTAAACAGCACAATAACAGGACGCAGCCCGATAGCGTCAAACGCCGGCGTCTTTCGCAAGATGCGAAAAAAGTGTGCATTGATCTGCCCGTTGCTGATTAATTTTCGTAATAGGAACGCAAAGGCTGGCTACGCACAGGGTGACGGAGCTTGCGTAGCGCTTTAGCTTCGATCTGGCGTATACGTTCACGTGTCACATTAAAAAGTTTGCCTACTTCCTCAAGCGTGTGGTCACTTTTTTCAGCGATGCCGAAACGTTTGCGCAAGACCTGTTCTTCCCGTGTCGTCAAATCCGCAAGAACTGCGGCCAACTGTTCAGAAAGTTTTGTGTTGATCACTTCTTCAGCCGGAGCTATGGCTTTTTTGTCTTCTATAAAATCACCGAGGCTGGAATCTTCCTCATCCCCGATCGGGGTTTCCAACGAAATGGGTTCCTTGGCAATTTTCAGCACTTTTTTTACTTTTTCTACAGGGTAGTCCATGCGTTCGGCAATTTCTTCAGGGGTGGGATCGCGTCCCAGATCCTGTACTAGATATCGCGCGGTTCTCATTAACTTGTTGATTGTTTCAATCATGTGCACGGGAATGCGTATCGTTCTTGCCTGATCAGCGATGGCGCGCGTAATGGCCTGGCGAATCCACCATGTTGCGTATGTCGAGAATTTATACCCTCGCTGGTATTCAAATTTGTCCACAGCTTTCATCAGGCCGATGTTGCCTTCTTGAATCAGGTCAAGAAACTGCAGACCGCGGTTGGTGTATTTTTTGGCAATGGAAACCACAAGCCGCAGGTTTGCTCTGATCAGCTCCTGCTTGGCGCGCATGGCTGCGGTGTTCCCGCGTTTAATGCGCCAGAGCACCTCTTCTAGATCCGTCACATTATGACAGCATTTTTCTTGGAGGCGGCCCAGGATTTCAATCTTGCCTATAATCATTTCCTTAAAAGAAAAAAGCTCATCCACGCTGAGTTTAAGATCTTTGGCAGCGTCAACCTGATTGATGTCACGCTTTTCAAGACCTGAAAACATGGCCTGGATTTCAGCCTGTGTGCGTCCGGTGGAGAGGATATAGGCCGAAAGATCGCGCTGACAGTTATGCATCTGTCGCACATAGTCCTCAACCGTTTCGCTGATCCGGTCAATGAGTTTTTTTTCCAGTTTGATGTCGCGCAGGCGCGTGACGATTTTTTCCTTATAGCTGATTATTTCTTTTTGAATGGCCGTAACGCGGCGTTCCAAGGTGGCGCACTCATCAAGTTTTTTGTATATCTTACGTTTTTTCTTGAAAGTCTGCTTGATTTCATCCAGAAGCAGAATAACGCGAGTACGCTGGTTCATCTCGTCTTCACTGGGGTCGTCTTCTTCTATAGTTTTAACGACATCCTTGAGCTTAATGCGATTCTGCCGCAGGTCTTCACCAACATTGATCAATTCTTCAACAGCAACAGGCACTTCCGCTAAGGCATAGAGCACCTCCTGCTCGCCCATTTCAATTTTTTTGGCAATGGCCACTTCCCCGTCGCGATCAAGCAGGGGCACAGCGCCCATTTCACGCAGGTACATCCGCACGGGGTCCGTGCTGCGGGGGGGATAATCGGCGGAGTCTTCGTCCTCTGACAACTCCAGGGATCCTTCGACAATACCCTCAGTAGTCTCGGCGGCAGGGGATGCAATTTTTTTGCCTCCCTTGTCAGAAGTAACAATATCTATTTCCAGTTGTTCAAAAATGCCTATGATCTCTTCCAAAAGTTCAGGCGTGCTCATTTCCATGGGGACCGCCTTGTTTACCTCATCAAAAGTCAAAAAACCTGCGCCTATACCTTTTGCAATAAGAGATTGTATTTGAGGAATATTTTTAAGATTATTCATTCCCTCGCTCCAAGGTTTTTTGCAGTGCGCGAAGATAATTTAAATCAGATACAAAGTCACCTGTGCCGGTGTTTTGACGTAACACGGCGGAAACAGATGTTTTTTGTGAAAAATCGTAATATGTGCTAAGATGGTTGCTTAGAGATTCCAATTCCTTGTCACCATTGTCCCGGGGAGCGGCTTCGGCCCCTCTGTAAAGGGACCAGAGAAATTTTTCCTGTTCATTCAGATGAAAATGCGCTTCTTCTCCCCATTCCTCAATTTTTTCCCAAAGGCTGCGCGCAGTGGCAGACTGCAAAGCCATATCCGCGCCGAGCGATCGCAGATCTCCAAGACGGTCCGGGTAGCGAACGGCGTACATCATTATTTGTTTGTCACGCATAGTTTGTCGCGCTAGTTTCGCGTCGCCGTTGTTTGCGCCTTGCGCCTTGAGGGCTGGCCTGTTCTGGTCATGCCAGTCGGCCAGTCCTTCGCGCAGAACGCTCTCGGAAAGCTGCAGGTGCGTGGCCAGACATGAAATATAGGGACTGAGCAATTCCGGCAGGAGCAGATGCCGCAAAAAATTTTTTGCCCATTCCACAGTCTCGCGCGGTGCCAATGCCTTCAGCACGTCTATACAGAACCGCAGGCCATCGGGCGCGTGCTTTTGCAATGTCTCAAACGTCTGTACGCCTTTTTTTCTCAGTAAACTGTCAATATCTTCGCCGTCCGGCATAAGTGCCACGTTGCAGTTCAGGCCGCGCGCCAGCATCATTTCGCAGCTTCTGAAAGCCGCCTTGCGTCCCGCGCGGTCACCGTCGAAAAGGAGGGTGAACTCCGATGCAAAGCCGGAAAGCCGTTTAAGCTGTTCAGGGGTCAGTGCCGTTCCCAGCACTCCTACCGCATTGTCGTAGCCGAACTGATGCAGAGTGAGCACATCAATATACCCTTCGGTCAACAGTGCCCGTCCTTTAGCGGCAATGCCGCGTCTGGCCTGGGACAATCCGTACAGATGTTCGCCTTTTTTGTAAATGGGGGTGTCGGCGCTGTTGATATATTTCGCTTCATTCTCTTCTAATGTAATAATCCGACCGCCAAAAGCAATGACCTGATTGGCAAGATTTTTAATCGGGAAGATCAAGCGTCCGCGAAAACGATCAAAAATATGCCCTTTGGCAGATCGGCTCAGCAGACCGGCGTCAACAGAAAAATGCGCGTCAAATCCGGCGCGGCGCAGTGTTTCTGCAAGGGCGCCCCATTCCAGGCTCGCCCATCCCAGACTAAAGCGTTGCACAATTGTTTTGTCAAGACCTCGTTTTTCAATATAGGCGCGACATTCAGCCGCGTCCTGTTTTTTCAGGGCCGCCGCAAAATGGGCGGCGGCGGTTTCATACATGCGCAGCATCTGCCGCCGCGAGAAAAGAGGTTTGTCTGTTTGCCCTCTGTCGCGGTAGCCGCCCGACGGGCCTTCGAGGCTGACGCCTGCCTCCGCCGCTAATTGTTCAAGTGTTTCTTTAAAATCTAGCCCGTTAATCTTGCTGAAAAATTCAAAGATGTCGCCGGAAGCCTGACATCCAAAGCAATAAAACTGTCCCTGTTCCTCATTGACGAAAAAGGAGGGTTTTGTTTCCTGGTGAAAAGGGCAGGGAGCCGTCCATCGTGTGCCGTTGCGTTTCAGTTCAACATAGCGGCGGACAAGGTCTACGATATTCAGTCGTTCCTTGATGGCGCGCACAGTGTTTCTTGACTGCATGTCAGTAGCTCGGATTGTTGCGTTTGCGGGCAGGGCGCCGTCAGGACAAACGGACAACAATTATGCCGTCGCCGCCACAATCTTTCGTTGTCGTAGCAAAGCCGCCCACAGCAGGCAGTGTGCGTAGGAAATCTTGGACTGCACACCGCCAGCGCGTCATTGACGCTCATTCCACGTAAATCCAACCGCATGGATCATGGAGTCAGGCGAGACGGGCTTTGACCGCTTCGGCAAGCGTTTTGCCGTCGACGCGGCCTTTGCATTGCGCCATAATGGCAGACATGACCCTGCCGGTGTCTTTTGGTGAGACAGCCTGAATCTCGGCAACGGCGGTTTCAACGAGCGAGTCAATTTCCTCACGGTTGAGCGGTAGGGGGAGATATTCCTTCAAAATTGCGAGTTCTGCCGATTCCCTGTCTGCGAGTTCAGCGCGTTTTGCTGCCGTGTACTGCTCAATGGAGTCCTGACGCTGCTTTGCTTCTTTAAGAATGACATCCAGCATTTCGTCGTCAGACAGCGCACCGCCGGGACGGCGCAACTCAACCAGCCGGTTTTTGACAGCGGTTTTAACCAGTCGCAAAACGCTCAGGCGCACGGCGTCTTTTGCCTTATAGGCCTGCACGTATTCTTTTTCAATCTGTTCGGATAGGCTCATGGCGGCGGCACACAAAAACTACGGGAAACCCCTGCGGGTTTCCCGTAGTTCGGGGTTCAGGATAAAGAAGCGACACAGATAACGACCGTACAAAACGAAAAACGTTTTGTTCTGTCAGGTCATATTCATTTTTCTGATTTTTTTCATCAGACGTTTCCGGGCAGCGGCTTTTTTCTTTTTGCGCATAACGCTGGGTTTTTCGTAATGCTGGCGTTTCTTCATTTCAGACAGAATACCGGCTTTTTCCACCTGCTTTTTAAAGCGTCGCAACGCAATATCAAAATTGTAATCGTCTTCGTTGAGAAAAACTCCTGGCAAAAATATCACCCCCTTTTGGGCATGCAGATATAGAAAGGCAAAATAGCCTATGACTCTGGAAAAATCAAGAAAAAAGTAACCGCTGCCCCCATCTTGCAAAAGAGGCCAGGGCACGCTCAAACAGCCCGTTTGTGGATGTTGGCTGCGATAAATATTTTCGTGTCAATAAGTCCAAATAATTCGCCGGCTGAATTTTGAACTGTACCTTGAAGCGTGTGAGTGGCGATACGATCAGCCGTTGAAGCAACTTATCGGCACTCTCAAAAGGCTGCTTGCCAAAAACAAAAACCTGATGGTTTCAGAACCTGTAAAAGTAAAAAAAGTGCGTTTGTCCGTGTCGGGTTGCCGCTAACGGCTGGCGTCAGGCAGAGGGCCGAAGGCCAACCGCGACACCCGGAAAAAGTCTGGCGTGAGGCCTGTGTGCAGCCAGAATCCTTCGCAACCGGGGGAGAGGGCCAGTGAGTCCGCGTAATGGGGGCCGTCTTGGTGAAGGCGGCAATGGCCCTGTGCCTCTTTGTCTGCAAGGTACAGGGCAGCCGGCGTGACGGGATGGGCCGGTTCAAGAGCATATTCCAGCGCCGAGCCCTGAGCAAAAGCAAGAACATTCAGGTCAAATGCGTCAGGTTCCGGCAGCACCAGAGAGGGGGGGTGGCTTTCTTCATAACAAGGTATGCCGAGAGCGCGGGCCGCCTGTCGCGCGCCTGACAGCTCGCCGGCATGCATCAGGACAAGACGTCCGGGACCCGGCTGGACTTCTTCCAGCAGGGCGAACAGACCTGTCGTGTCCAGCATGAAAATATCTTCCACTCCGGAAAGTTCAAGGCTGACGAGTGCTTGCCGCGAAGCTTCCCCGCCCACGCACACCGCGCCAAGCAAAGGCACCCCGGCGAGCTGCGCGGGAACACAGGCCGCCGCCAGCCGCGCCGCGGCCGTGTAGCCCGGCGTAAAGGCCACGAGAGCCCAAGGCGCGGGAAATGCGGCCGTGTGCAGCCAGTAGCCAAGATGATTTTCGCGGCGCTCCACGCGCAGATAGCCCCGGCTTTGGCCGAAGTGCATAAAAGCAAGCGCCAGCCCTGTCTTCAATGCCGCGCGGCACTGCGGGGAAGTGGCGTTATACGCCTGTTCCGCAAATGCGTCGTCAATGCGTTTGTCTTCCGCCCATTCCGGCCAGACTGCCGTGCGGCCTGTCCCGGCAGCATTCCGCAGATTATGGGCGGGCATGACTGTCGCCGTCAGCAATGGCGCTGCTTGTTGCACGATGTGGCGTTTGCATTGTCGCAAGCCAGCGGTTGATCTGGTCGATCTGTCTGGCTACCGAGCGCGGTCCGGTGCCGCCGGGGGTTTCACGCCGCCGCACCGCTGTTGTGTAATCCAGAGCCGCGTGAACGTCTTTTTCAATGTGCGGGTCAATTGCCTGTAGTTCTTGCAGCGACAGGTCTTCAAGCCCCTTGCCCCGTCGTTCTGCCAGGGACACAGCCCTTCCCGCAGCATGGTGCGCCTCGCGAAAGGGCAGTCCTTTGCCCACAAGGTAGTCCGCCAGTTCCGTAGCGTTGAGAAAGCCGCTCTTGCAGGCCGAGCGCATACGTTCCGTGCAGAAGCACAGTTCTTCCATCATACCGGCCATGACGCGCAGGGAGGAATCCACCGTTCTGTCGGCGTCCAGAAATGCCTCCTTGTCTTCCTGCATGTCGCGGTTGTAAGCGAGCGGCAGTCCTTTCATAACCGTGAGCATGGTTGTCAGCGCGCCGTAAACCCGGCCTGTTTTTCCCCGTATAAGTTCGGCCACGTCTGGATTTTTTTTCTGCGGCATGATGGAAGAGCCGGTAGCGTAGCCGTCCGGCAGGCGCACAAAGTCAAAGGCCGGATTTGCCCAGACAATGATTTCCTCGCACAGCCGCGAGAGGTGCATCATGACGGCAGCGGCGCAGAACAGAGCTTCCAGCACAAAATCCCGGTCGGAAACAGCGTCCATTGAATTGCCGTAAATTTCTGAAAACCCCACTTCTTCAGCCACGCTTTGCGGATCAAGGGGGTAGGTTGCGCCGGCAAGCGCCGCCGCGCCCAACGGGGAAACACGCACCCGTTTCAAGGCGTCTTCAATGCGTTGAATGTCACGGCGGAACATCCAGGCGTAGGCCAGGAGATGCTGTGCAAGGCTCACGGGCTGCGCGGGCTGCAGGTGCGTACAGCCTGGCAGAATGTCTTCGCAATGCTCCGCGGCGCGTCGGGCCAGCACGGCGCAGAGGGCGGCGACGTTTCGTTGCCACACGGCGATTTTGTCCGCAACAAAGAGACGGAATGTCAGACCGACCTGATCATTGCGGCTGCGTCCTGTATGCAGTTTTTTGCCCACATCGCCCAAAAGTTCGGTAAGACGGGCCTCCACATTCATGTGTACGTCTTCCATCTCCGGCTTCCAGACAAAGGCGCCGGACTCAATTTCCGTCAGAATGCGTTCGAGACCATCCGCCAGTTTGCGCGCCTCCGCAGGCGTGATAACGCCCTGACGGCCGAGCATTTTTGCATGGGCCTGCGAGGCGCGGATATCCTGCGCATAAAGCGCTTTGTCGTAGCGCCAGGATTGCGTGTATGCGGCGACGGCCTCGCGGGGTCCCTCGTCAAATCGTCCGCCCCAACTCTGATTTTTACTCATGCCAGGCCTTTTCGCTGTGTGTCGCCGTGCGGCCTGTGACGGCCGCATGCAGGCGCAGGCGCAAGGCGTTCAGTCGTATAAAGCCTTCCGCGTCGTTGTGGTCGTAGTCGCCGCTTTCCTCAAACGTGGCCAGTTCCGATGAAAACAGTGAGTTGGGCGAAACGCGGGAGAGCGGCCATACGCCTCCCTTATAGAGCTTGGCGCGTACTGAGCCTGTGACCGTTTCCTGCGATTTGTCCATGAAAACCTGCATGGCTTCGCGTTCCGGCGAGTACCAGAAGCCGTTGTACACGCATTGGGAATAGCGCACGGCAAGTGTATCGCGTATGGCGAGCAACTCGCGATCCATGCATATTCCTTCCAGATCGCGGTGAAGTTTATAGAGCAGCGTGCCGGCGGGGTTTTCATAAACGCTGCGGCACTTCATCCCCACAAAACGGTTTTCCACCATGTCGTCCCGGCCTATGCCGTTGCGGCCGGCGATCTCGGAAAGAACGCTGATGACGGATGCCGGCGAGAGGGGGTTGCCGTTGACGGCCACAGGATTGCCGTGTTCAAAGTCAACGCTGACGATTTCCGGCGTCTTCGGCGCCTCTTCCACAGGCACGCACCGTTGGCGGCAGGATGCGTGCGGTTCATTGCCGGGGTCTTCCAGTTCGCCGCCTTCAAAACTGGTGTGCAGCATGTTGGCGTCAATACTGTAGCGTTTGGCCTCATCGGAAATAGATATGCCGTGCTTTGCGGCAAAAGCGGTGAGGGCTGTGCGCGACATCAAATCCCATTCGCGCCAGGGTGCGATGACTTGCAGATCCGGAGCCAGGGAACTGACGGCAAATTCAAAACGCACCTGATCATTTCCCTTGCCTGTGGCGCCGTGGGCAACCGCGTGCGCGCCTTCAGCGCGGGCTACATCGACAAGGGCTTTCGCTATCAGCGGGCGCGCGATGGAAGTGCCGAGCAGATAGCGGCCTTCGTATCTGGCGCCGCCGCGCATCATGGGAAAAACGAAATCACGGGCCATTTCCTCGCGCAGATTGAGCACAAAGGCCTTGGACGCTCCCGTGCGCAGAGCTTTTTTCTCCACGCCGGAAAGATCTTCAGGCTGGCCAAGATCGGCGGTAACGGCTATGACCTCGCACCGGCGTTCGGCAATCAGCCATTTGAGGATAACAGAGGTGTCCAGCCCGCCGGAATAGGCAAGCACAACTTTTTTTACGTTCTTCATGGCAGAGCCTTTTGTTTGAATCCGGCGTAGTATTGCCCAGAAGACTCTGAATCGCAAGCTTTTGGCGAGCGGCAATTTATGTTTTGAGCGCTTCGCCTTTGTGATGATTTTGGACGTTTTTGATTAATAACACAATAAATTCTTTGCATAAAAAATTGCGGAAGAGAGACTTTCCATATTTTTCCGCTGTTGACAGCAGAGCCGATATGGCGGAAAAAATCTTTTTTAAGATAAACTTTTTCCACGCGTTTGGACGCGGCTGCGCTTATGCCAATATTCGGATTGCGACTCGGCTCCTTTTGTCAGACATGTTATTATTCCGGCCCTGACGGACTCAATGCGGGGGACTATGTTCTGGTTGACGCAGAACAGGGACTTACGTTCGCGCAGGTGGCGTCAGGCCCGATCAGTGCGCTGTCCGGCGTGGATGAGCAGACCTTGCCTGTTATTTTACGACAGGCCAGTTCTGAGGATATGGAAAAGAATCTGGAAAACGCAAATCTGGCCCGTGATGCCGATGCGTTTTGTCGCTGTTGCATACAAGAGCGCCGTCTGGATATGAGGCTTGTTGATGTGGAAGTGTTCTTTGACCGCAGCAAGTTCGTTTTTTATTTCACGGCGCCCGCCCGTATTGATTTTCGGGATCTTGTCAAGGATCTTGTGCGTGAATACCGTGTCCGCATAGAACTGCGCCAGATCGGCGTGCGTCATGAAACGCAGATGGTAGGCGCTGTGGGCAATTGCGGCATGGTGTGCTGCTGCCGGCGCTATCTGCGCAAATTCGCTCCTGTAACCATACGTATGGCGAAGGAGCAGAATCTCTTTCTCAATCCGGCCAAAATTTCAGGCATATGCGGCCGTCTGCTCTGTTGCCTCGCGTATGAACAGGATAATTACGACCGCTTTCACCGCCAGTGCCCGCGTCTCGGCAAGAAATATCAGACAAGCCGGGGGGCCATGCGGCTGGTGCGGACCAATATGTTTCGCAATTCGCTTTTGGTGCTGACAGAGAATAATGAAGAGATTGAATTGACGCTGGAAGAGTGGCAGGAGCTTGATCCGCGCCGGTCGGATACGTCGTTGCCGGTCTGTCAGAGCGGGCAGGAATGCGCCGTTTCCCCCCATCCTTGCGACGACGGCCTGCTTGTTGTTTCCGCAACGCCCGAGACTATTGACCCGCCGGAATTTTCAGACAGTCTGCCGGAAGGGGAGCATGATTCAGCCTGTGACGACGCCGGACGGCAAATGCCGGCAACGGAGCGTGTTGAGGCAAGCGGCGCCTTGCCCGCCGTGTCGGCCAAAATTTCCCGTAATCGTCGGCGCAGAACAACGCGTCACGAGAATGCCTGATTTTCATCCTTCGGAGCCTGACGTGAAAAGTTTTTTTATTACAACCCCCATTTATTATGTGAACGCCAAGCCCCATCTCGGGCATGCGTATTCAACCATTGTAACAGATGCAATGGTTCGTTTTCACAAAATGCTTGGCGAAGACACACTTTTTTTGACCGGCACGGACGAGCACGGTGATAAAATTGTGCAGGCCGCCGAAAAACAGGGGCAGACACCCAAGGAATTTGCGGACGCTGTCAGCGCTCGGTTTCAGGCTCTCTGGCCGGTGCTCGGCATCGCAAACGACCGTTTTGTGCGCACCACGGATGAGGCGCACAAGCGTGTGGTACAGGCTTTTCTGCAAAAGGTGTACGATGCGGGCGACATTTATTTCGGCGAATTCGGCGGGCATTATTGCTATGGCTGTGAACGCTTTTACACGGACAAGGAGTTGAAAAACGGTCTTTGTCCCCAACATCGGAGCAAGCCAGAGTTCATCAGCGAAAAGAATTATTTTTTCAGAATGTCAAAATATTTGCCCTGGCTGCGGGAGTATATCACTCAGCACCCTGACCTTATAAGGCCTCAGCGCTATCGCGCTGAAGTGCTTTCCATGCTGGAATCAGACGTGCTGGAAGATTTGTGCATTTCCCGTCCCAAGACGCGTCTGACCTGGGGGATTGACCTGCCGTTTGACCACAATTACGTGTGTTATGTCTGGTTTGACGCCCTCATCAATTACATCAGCGCGCTCGGCTGGCCGGCCGGCGCGGATTTTGGCCGTTATTGGCCGGGTGAACATCTTGTGGCCAAAGACATTTTAAAACCTCATGCTGTTTTTTGGCCGACCATGCTCAGAGCGGCCGGTCTGCCGGTGTACGCCCGTCTGAATGTGCATGGCTACTGGCTTGCGCGTGACGCGAAGATGTCAAAATCTCTGGGGAATGCTGTGGACCCGGTGGACATGAGTCAACGTTTCGGGCCGGACGCTTTCCGGTATTTTTTATTGCGCGAAATGCACTTCGGATCCGACGCGAACTTTAGCGAAGAGGCGCTGACAGGCCGGTTCAATGCGGATTTGGCCAATGATCTCGGCAATCTTTTCAGCAGGGTGCTG
The DNA here is from genome assembly GCA_031260725.1 of Desulfovibrio sp. Taxonomy (GTDB): domain Bacteria; phylum Desulfobacterota; class Desulfovibrionia; order Desulfovibrionales; family Desulfovibrionaceae; genus Desulfovibrio. The sequence continues at coordinate 13,266 of JAISKZ010000041.1, forward strand.
TCCATGTCGGCCAAGTATTTTGGAAGTCGCACGCCGCAGCGGGGCAGGCTGTCCGCGGACGATGAGGTTGTAGTGGAGCACTGCCTGCACTCTCTGCAAAATTTTATTCAGCTTTTCGGCAACGTCCAGTTCGCGCAGGCATTGGAATCTCTCTGGGAAACTGTGCGCGTCCTCAACAAGTATGTAGACAGTCAGGCGCCGTGGACGCTGTACAAGCATGGCAACACGGAGCGGCTTGCCGCCGTCATGTATGTGCTGCTTGCGGCCATGCGCAAAACGGCGCTCTTCCTCTGGCCGGTTATGCCCGCCGCGTCGCGCAGGATGCTCGAACAACTGGGTTGTCCTGCGGAGGAAAATGCGCCTCCCGCGACGTCTCTGGGGGAAGAAGCAACTTCTTTTGACGGACTGGCGCCGGGAACAGCGCTGGCCGCGGCCTCAAACCTGTTCCCACGCATTGAGGCGCCGAAAAATGCCGAAGCGTCGTCAGCAAAAAAGCCGGGAAGTGCAATGGAAAAAAAGTAACATTTTTACGGATGAGGTGAAGCCGCGCCAGACTGGTCAACATCGAACAGCCGTTCCAAGGCGTCTGTGTCAAGCGGTGTCAGGTTAAAACGCATGCCGGCTTCGTCCAGCAGCGCGGCCAGGCTTTTGCCGTCGGCGTTCGCGCGTTGTTCCGCAATATATGCCAAGGCCTTGCGTACGAGCTCGCTTTGGGGAATGACGGTGGACATTTGCACCTCCTTTGTTTCAATGACATAGCCGTTGCGTGTTATTTTAGCAAGAGTGCGCGGGCTCAAGGGCGCGTTATGGACAATCTGCTCACAGCGTTTACTTTAAGCATTGTGGAAGGGCTGACAGAATTTTTGCCTGTTTCTTCTTCCGGCCATCTTATTCTGGCCGGTCATTTGCTGAATTTTATTGAAGCGCGCGCGGCTACGTTTGAGGTAGTCATCCAACTGGGAGCCATTCTTGCCGTCGTTGTTTTATACTGGAAGCGTTTTTGGGGGCTTGCCCGGCCGCAGCCGGACATGCGTTTTTCCGGCCTGCGCGGCATCTGGTTTTTGATGCTGACTTCACTGCCGGCGTGCGTGCTGGGTCTTTTGCTGGACCCGCTGATCAAGTGCTATCTGTTCAAGCCCTTCACGGTGCTGATTGCCCTGGTGGTCGGGGCGATCTGCATGATTTTGATCGAACGCCGCAAATTCAGACCGACCAGTACAAATCTGGATGAAATGACGCCCGGGCTTGCTCTCGGCATCGGCTGTTTTCAATGTCTGGCGCTCTGGCCGGGGTTTTCTCGTTCGGCAGCCACCATTATGGGGGGCATGTTTTTGGGCGCAAGCCGGCCGTTGTCGGCGGAATATTCTTTTATCGCGGCCGTGCCGATTATGGTGGCGGCTACCTGTTTTGAACTGCTCAAAAATCTGAGCCTTTTCAGCACGGCGGACATTCCGTTTTTTCTGGTGGGTCTGGCGGGGGCCTTTGTTTCAGCGCTGCTGGCCGTCAAGGTTTTTGTGGCTCTGGTAGGGCGTATGAGCCTGCTGCCTTTTGCTGTGTACAGGCTGCTGATTGCGTTTGTCTATTGTTTTATGGTGTGAGCTGGGCCGGCGTCGGCTGCGCATATTCCACGCGTACAAGGGCAAGCCCGCTGGCCGGCGCCGTCACTGAAGGCAACGCCCCGCGATCTCGGACATTAAGCAACTCTGTTATCGAGTGTGGGTCAAGCTTTCCCCGGCCGCACGCCGCCAACAATCCGGCTATATTGCGGACCATCTGCTTGAGAAACCCGTCAGCCGTTACGGAAAAACGCAAAAGGGGCTTGTGCGGCGGATAATCTTCTATTTGCGGCAATTCTGTTATTGTTGTGGCATAGATCGTGCGGCGCGTGTTTTTGATGTTTGTGCCGGCGTTTTGCAAACCGGCGAAATCGTGTTCGCCGAGCAGGCGCGGCAGTATCCGGCGCATGGCGTTGAGGTTGAGGGGGCCGCAGTTCCAGACAAAAGGCGTGAGTCCCGGTGGAATAAAGATTCTTTCCTGCCAGAACTGGTAGGCATACGTTTTACATGCGACGTTGTTGCGGGCGTGAAAATCAGGCGCCTCCGGCCCGGCCATGAGCACGCGGATTTCAGACGGCAGCAGGGCATTGAGGCTGCGGCGCCAGTCAAGCCCTGCTCTGGCCTCGGGCACGTCACAGTGCGCGACCTGACCGTGGGCATGCACGCCCGCATCGGTGCGGCTGGCGCCGTGCACCCGCACAGAACCGCCGACAAGGGTGCGGAGCGCCGCTTCCAACTCGCCCTGTATCGTTGGCGGCGGATCCGGCTTTTCCTGTATCTGCCAGCCGCTGTAGTGTGAACCGACATAGGCCAGCAGCAGTTTGAGGCGCATCACTCAGTCATCCTTATGCGCATGATCAGTTCCGTGAGCTTGGCGGTTTTTTCCGGATTTGTAAAGGGCATTGGCATGGTTGGCGAAACATGCCTGGAACGGTCGATCTCTTCGGCGTTACAGACGACGTTGGAAAGCAGAACGACTTTTTGCCTGGTCGCATAATTTTTGCAAAGTTGTTGGTAAGATAGAAATTTCACCCTGAAAACTCCTTGGCTATGGTGCAACTTGCATGTATCCTTAATCTTGGTCAGATTGATTAGTGAGACAGCTTTCAGTAAGGTGGAACTCGCTTTCGCAAAACTGCCTTGACGGGCTTTTCCAAACAGGCTAATGAAGACCCCATTAAACCCTCCCGGGCGCGCTGCCTCGGGCGTAATTTTTTTAGGACTGCCTGTATGCAAAAGGACAAGCACATGAGGAATGGCACACCATTGCTTCTGCTGGCGGCGACAGCCCTGGCCTGCGTTGCGTGTCTAACGAACTGGGGGGCGGGGACAGCGCCCGCGGCATCCCTGGAAGCCACTGACAGCGGCGCGCCTTCGGCCATGGTTATCTTTCCTGTCGGCGCAAAGCCCAACACTGAGGGCGCCGCGATGAAACCCGTGCTTTTCAACCATCTCGTTCATGAGAAAAAAATTGAAAACTGCGAATCCTGTCACCACACCGGCGAACCTGTCGCCTGTACATCCTGTCATACGGTGGAAGGCACCCCCGACGGCAAGTTTGTCACCCTTGAAAGGGCCATGCACGCCGACAGACCGGCAAAACGCGAAAACGGCAACACGCCGCAAAGCTGTGTGAGCTGCCATACAGAACAGCTTGCGCGGCGGGAATGCGCCGGCTGCCACGCTCTTGTCAAGCCCGCGCGCAACGAGGAATGGTGCAAGGCTTGCCACAACGTGACGTCGAACATAACCAAGGACGATGTGCATCAGGGCGCTGCCGGCAAGCTGGTTTCCGAGAGAAATGAGGCTCTGGCGGCTGAGACGCTGATCGGCCGCAGGGACGTGAGCTACCTCACGCCCACGGACGGACCCTACAAGGTCAAAATAGACGCCGTGGCCGAAAAATACGAGCCCAGCCTCTTCACCCACCGCCGCCATGTGAACTCGCTCATGGAACGCATCAAGGACGACAAGCTGGCAAAGGCCTTTCACACTTCTCCGGAAACGCTGTGCTCGGTCTGCCACCACAAAAGCCCTCTCTCGTCCACCCCGCCCAAGTGCGCAAGCTGCCACTCCCCGCGTATTGACCCTGGGCATCCCGAGCGTCCGCATCTCAAGGCCGCATACCATCTGCAATGCATGGGTTGCCACACGGGCATGAAGGTCGGACGTCCCCTGAATACTTCGTGCACCACCTGCCATAAGGAACGTGCCCCGCAGAGCGCTGACCAGCCCGGAGGAGCGAAATGAACCGCAGAAAATTTCTGACTATTCTGGGCAGCGCCGGCGTGGCTTCGGCATTGAGCACGGCCCGCGTGGCCAACGCCTCCGGCGGCACCACCACCTGGCCCTATTATGAAAACAGCTACGGTGTGCTGCACGACACCACCCGCTGCATCGGCTGCCGCCGCTGCGAAGAGGGCTGCAATAAGGTCAATGGCCTGCCCAAGCCCAAAAAGCCTTTCAGCGACCTTTCCGTTACGGAAACGCGCCGTCGCACCTCGGCCTATGAATGGACAGTGGTCAACAAGTATGAAGTGAACGGTAAGCCGGTGTTTCGCAAGCAGCAGTGCTTCCACTGCAATGACCCGGCCTGCGCTTCCGCCTGTTTTGCCAAGTGTTTTCAAAAACAGCCCGACGGCAGCGTGACCTATGACGGCTCGCAGTGCGTGGGCTGCAGGTACTGCATGATAGCCTGCCCTTTCTATGCGCCGGGCTTTGAGTACGACAAGGCCTGGGATCCCTTGGTGCAGAAGTGCACATTCTGCGAGCCGCGCATGAAAGAAGGCAAGCTCCCCGGCTGTATTGAGGCCTGCCCCATAGACGCGCTGACCTTTGGCCGGCGTAGCGACCTTATCAAAATTGCGCGCGCGCGTATGCATGAAAACCCCGGCAAATATGCCGATTACATCTACGGCGAATGGGACGCGGGCGGCACCGCATGGATGGTGCTGGCCCCCTCGCCCGAAGCTGCTGCGGCCTCCGGGCACGAATTTGCTGATCTGGGGCTTGACACACATCTCGGCAACAGGCCCATAGGCGAGCTGACGTACGGCGCCCTCAGCGCTGTGCCGATGATTGTGGCTTTCTGGCCTGTGCTCTTCGGCGGGGCCTATGCCATGACAAAACGCCGTGAAGCCATGCACAAGGCCGAGCAGGAGGCTGTAGCCAGGGAGGCCGGGGAAGACGTGGCCGCCGCTGTGGCCGCTGCCGTGCGCAAGATTGAAGAAACCCAGGGCCGGAGCGCGGCAGACACGGCCCGCGCGGCCATGGCCGACGCACTGAAAGCCAGGGAAGCGGCCTGCGCGCATGCGGGGGAGGATAAGTAAATGGCACACCACAACATTGTCATTCCTACAAAAGACAGGCTCTTCAACCTCGGCGAGTTTTCGTTGCGCACGACGGGCAACAAAATAACCGCCGTCATACTGGCGGTCGGCCTGATTCTGACCATCATACGCTTTACCCAGGGCATCGGTTCGGTTTCCAACCTTTCCGACACCCAGCCTTGGGGCATGTGGATAGGCTTTGACCTGCTCTGCGGCGTCTGTCTGGCGGCCGGCGGGTATTTTACCACTGTGGCATGCTACGTCATGGGCATGAAGCACTTCCACTCCGCCGTGCGCCCGGCCGTGACAACGGCCTTTCTGGGCTATGGCTTTGTGGTGGTGGCGCTTCTGTATGACCTCGGCCATCCGCTACGCCTGCCATATATGTTCTTCTTTCCCGGCACCACCTCAGTTCTTTTTGAAGTCGGCCTGTGCGTCGCCACCTATGTCACTGTGCTCTTTATGGAATTTTCTGTGGCGCCCTGCGAATGGCTGGCGGCCAAATTTCCCTTTCTGCTCAAATGGCGCAAGTTGGTGAACGCCACCAACATTCTGCTGACCATCTTCGGCGTCACACTGTCCACCCTGCATCAGTCCTCGCTGGGGGCGCTTTATCTCATCGCGCCGGCAAAACTGCACCCGCTCTGGTATTCGCCCTTCATTCCCATGTTCTTCTTTGTCAGTTCCATGATAGCTGGTGGGTCGATGGTTATTTTTGAAGGCATGTTCGCCCACAAGGGCGTGCACCACTATATGGACGCCACCCACATGAAGGAAGCGGACGAAATTGTCTTCAGCTTTGCCAAGGCCGAGTCATTCATCATGTTCGCCTACTTCATGATCAAGCTGATCGACATGCTCGTGCAGGCCAACCTTCCCTATCTTTTCTCAGGGTACGGGTTCTGGTGGCTTGTGGAAATGTTCGGCTTCGTGCTCTTCCCGGCCCTCGTCTACGCCAAGGGCGCACGCACGCGCGACATTTCCAAATGCCGTTTCGCGGCGGTTGTTGCGGTGGCGGGTATTGTGCTCAACCGCTTCAACGTCTCCATGATCGCCTTTAACTACGCCCTGCCGTCATCCGAGCGCTACGTCCCGAGCATATGGGAAATCTGCATCTCCATGTTCGTGGTGACCATGATTGTGACGGCCTACCGCTTTATTGTATACCACATGCCCGTTCTGTACGAACACCCCGATTTCAAGGGTGCCCACTAGTGCGGGAGGAGAACAGAGATGGAATTTCACACCTTTTACAGCTATTTTCTCTACACCAAGGACTGGGCGTATATTATGATGTTTCTCGTGCTGCCCATCTATGTGGTGTATTGGAACACGGTGCTCAATCCCCGAAAAAAACAGCGCGGCAACACCCCGCGCTGACGTTGCAGCCGGTTGCACATCTGACAGACGGGGCCGTCCGGCCCGTCTGTTTTGCACCGGAGGCAGTGAATCTCTCGCGTTCGCGCCGGCTTGACAGGCGTTGTGCTTGCAAGTATGATTGATAAATTGCCGGGACGTTAACTCAGTAGGTAGAGTATCTGCCTTTTAAGCAGAGAGTCGCAGGTTCGATCCCCGCACGTCCCACCAAATCAAAGACTCACCAAGTTCCGCAAAGTCTGACAGCCTTACGGACTTTACTTTTACAGAATTTGACAGTTCCATACAGTACCATAATCATAAAGCCGCGTTGGCATCTCCCCGTAAATCGCAATAATTAGACACTAGCCTTTGAACGGAGATATGGCCCGCAATGTTTCTATAACGCCGGGCAGGCGTTCAATAACATAGTCCACTTCTTCTTCGGTGGTATAGTGTGAGAGTGAAAGGCGCACAGAACCGTGCGCGTAATTGAAGGGCACGCCTATGGACCGCAGCACGTGCGACGGTTCAAGACTGCCGGAGGTGCAGGCGGAGCCGGAACTGGCGCAAATGCCGAGTTGGTCGAGCATCAGCAATATGGCTTCGCCTTCCACATTTTTAAAGGCTATGTTGCTGGTGTTGGGCAGGCGGTTTTCCGGATCGCCGTTGACAATGCAGTCGGGAACGCGCGCAACAATGCCGTTTTCGAGTTTGTCGCGTAGTTGCGCCACATACACACGTTCATCCTGTATATGTTCCCCTGCCAGTTTTGCGGCCATGCCGAGCCCCGCGATACAGGGCACATTTTCTGTGCCGGCGCGGCGCCCGAGTTCCTGATGTCCTCCGCGCAAAAAAGGTCTGAAACGTACGCCCTTGCGCACATAGAGCGCGCCTATGCCCTTGGGGGCGTGAATTTTATGTCCGGAAAGCGAGAGCATGTCTACCGGCAGATGTGACAGATCAATAGGCATTTTCCCCACAGCCTGCACGGCGTCTGTGTGAAACAGCACGCCGCGCTCCTTGGCCGTTTCGGCCATGCGCTGAATGGGGTAGATATTGCCCACCTCATTGTTTGCAAACATGATGGAGACCAGAGCCGTGTCATCGGTCAGCGCCCGCGCGTATTCGTCCAGATCAAGGCGGCCCTTGGCGTCAACGCTCAAATAGGTGACGCGGTAGTCTTTCTGCTCCCAGTACTGCGCGACATTGAGAACAGCGGGGTGTTCAACGCGCGTGGTGATCAGATGGCGTTTTTCAGGTTGCGTCCGCAACGCGGACCATACAGCGGTGTTGTCGCTTTCCGAACCGCAGGAGGTGAAGATGATTTCCTCCGGGCTCGCGCCCAAAAGCGCTGCCAGACGCGCGCGCGCTGTTTCCACCGCATCGCCCACCTGACCGCCGAAAGTGTGCATGCTTGAGGGGTTGCCGTACAAATCGCGCAGATAGGGAAGCATGGCGTCAAGCACTTCCGGATCCACAGCCGTTGTGGCGTTATTGTCCAGGTAAACGGTTTTCATGTTTTATGCCTCCTCTACCGTCAGATCAGGTTCCACATGCTCGCGCAGGAGCCGTTCCACAAGATTGCGTATGGTCACGTCACTGGACCGGCATTGCGCGCATCGTCCGCGTAGCGACACCAGCACGCGGCGGCCGTCAACATCCACAAGTTCAATGTCGCCGCCGTCAACCGCGAGTTGCGGGCGTATTTCTTCGTCAATGGTTTTGAGTATCTGCCGCATGCGCTGCACATTCGTCATACGCGGCTGTGGCTTGAGTTCGGCAAACGGCTTCTGTCTCAACTCAGTGGCGAGTATTTCCGCAATTTTATTCAGGCAGTCTCCGCAGGCACCGCCGGCCTTGGTGTAGTTGGTGACTTCCTCAAGTGATTTCAGACTGTTTTCACGGATGGTCCGAATGATTTGAGCATCCGTCACGCCAAAGCATTTACAGATGAGCTTGCCTTCTTCATGCGCCTGTGGAACCGGCGGTTCGCCTTTCCACTGGCGTATGGCCGCTTCAAGCGCCTCCTGGCCCATGACGGAACAGTGCATTTTTTCTTTCGGCAGTCCGCCGAGCGCGGCCGCTATGTCCTTGTTGGTTAATTTAACGGCCTCGTCTACCGTCATGCCCTTGATCATCTCTGTCAGCACAGAGCTGGAAGCGATGGCACTGGCGCAACCGAATGTTTCGAATCCCGTTTTTTCAATTACGCCCTGAACGCTGATTTTCAGATAGAGTTTAAGGGCGTCGCCGCAGGCAAGGCTTCCCACCTCGCCTACGGCGTTGGCGTCTTTGAGAGGTCCGGCATTGTGCGGCTGTAAAAAATGATCATGCACGGTTTGCGTATAGCTCCACATGAATGATTTCCTCCTGAAATAATGACGAGCCGCACAGTGCGCGCTCAGTCCTGGTCGTCCCTGTCAAAGGATGTGAGGCTGAAGGGAGTTTCCTGATACACATAATAATTGAGCCAGTTGCTGTAAAACAGATGGGCGTGCGCCCGCCATGTCATCAGCGGCGCGGCTTCCGGGTTGTTGCCGGGGTAATAATTTACGGGAACAGAGGGATTGAGCCCCTTGTCCAGATCGCGCCGGTATTCGGCGTCCAGCGTGGCGCGATCATATTCAAGGTGGCCTGTCATGAAAACCTGGGTATGGTCTGTTCGTTCCAGCACGGCGGGTCCCGCCTGATCTGACTGCGCCAGAATACGCAGATGGGGCGTTTTGAGCACATCTTCAATGTTGATTGCGGAATGGCGCGAATGGGGCGCCTTGAATTCATCGTCAAAACCCCTGAAGAGACGACATTCAGGATGCAGCACAGCGTGGCGAAAAACGCCGAAAATTTTGGCGGGCAACTCGTGCTTGGACAAATGATAAAAATGGTAGAGCGCCGCCTGCGCCGCCCAGCAGAGGTAAAGCGTGGAATAGACGTGCTGTGCGGCGTAGCCCATAATGGCCAGCAGTTCCTGCCAATAGTCCACATTTTCAAAAGGCAGATGTTCCAGCGGCGCGCCGGTGACGATCATGCCGTCAAAACTGCGGTGACGGATTTCCGCAAATGTTTTGTAAAAGCGTTCCAGATGGTTCCGCGGCGTATTTTTGGATACATGCGCCGCCGTGCGCAGCAGGGTAATATTGACATGAAGGGGTGTGTTCCCGAGCAGGCGCAGCAGTTGTGTTTCTGTAGCGATTTTTGTGGGCATCAGATTGACGATCACGATTTCAATCGGGCGTATGTCCTGCCGGACAGCGCGGTCTTCCGTCATGACAAATATGTTTTCGCTTTCCAGGGCGGTTCTGGCCGGGAGGTCAGCGGGAATTTTAATCGGCATGTATGTCCTTTGTGGTCGCGGGATTGTTTGTTGCTGTTATGTTTGGATGCAAGGGCGTCAATGATAGCAATTCCGCCCGGGATGGGCAAATTTCAGGCAAATGTCCCGGACCATCTGTAGGGGATTGCCGGATCATCCGGCGGTCGGCGTTCGCCTTCGTCCGGGGCATGGGGCATATCCGCACAGTTGCAGACGAGCGCCGGGGTTTGCCCCAGCGCGGCAAAACCGTACCAGATGCCGCGGGGAATGCGCAACAGACCGTAATGGTCCGGCCGTCCAAGAATCAGTTCGCGCAGCAGGCCGCACGAAGGAGAAGCGGGCCGGGCGTCGTAGAGCGCGATTGTTAGACGCCCGCACGGCACGGCAAAGAGCTGCGTCTGGCGGCGGTGGCGTTTCCATGCTTTGACTGCGCCCGGCAGGGCTTCGGAAAAATATATTTCACCAAAGCCGTTGGTGAAATCTGGAAGCAGGGGAGAGTCCGGCTTTAAAAAATGCAGTACTTGTCCTCCGTTTGCGGCAATGACCCGCAGCGGCAGAAAAAACGCGCCCTCAATGCCAAGGGCTTCCGGCGCAGGTTCGCCGGCTGAAGCGGGCGGCCTGTCCATCACTGTGTCCATATCTGGCCGCGTTGTTCCGCGGCGTTGACGTAGGCCGCTATTTGTCCGAGGGTGAAGTTCAGCATGTTCCGCGGCTTTTTGCCCCCTTCGCCCCTGTAAAAATACTGATACCACTCCGCAGTGTGGCGGACGGTTTCCTCAAAGCCGAGCGTGGCCTTCCAGTTGAGGTGCGCGAGCGCCTTGTCGCAGCAGAGTTTGAGCAGGGTGCTTTCTCTGCCGCCGGGCTGCCCTGTGGCGTCCATCTGCACGGCAAAGCCGGGCCAATGGCGTTTGAGCGCCTGTGCGACTTCACTCACCGTGTTGTTCACATCTGCCGCCGGGCCGAAGTTGTATGCCTGCCCGTGCACCGTGGAAGGATTGCCGTGATTGTCAAGCAGGCGCGCTCCAAGCCACAAATAGCCGGAGAGCGGCTCCAGCACGAGTTGCCAGGGGCGGGTTGCCGCCGGGCTGCGTATGACGGCGGGTTGACCGGCGGTCCATGCCCGCGCGCAGTCCGGAACAATGCGGTCCAACGCCCAGTCTCCGCCGCCTATCACGTTGCCCGCGCGGGTGGTGGCGCAGGCCGGGCCTTTTTGGAAAAAACTTTGAAAATAGGAATGGGCAATGATTTCGGCGCAGCCCTTGGAGGCGGAATAGGGGTCTCCGCCGCCCAGATGATCTGTTTCCCTGTAGCCCCAGATCCATTCGTCGTTGCGGTAACATTTGTCTGACGTGATCAGCACAAGCGCCTGCAATGAGGGGCAGCGGCGCGCGGCTTCCAGAACATTGAGCGTGCCGAGCATGTTTGTTTCAAAGGTCTCTGCGGGAGCCTCGTAAGATTTGCGCACCAGCGCCTGTGCGGCCAGATGAAAGACAACTTCCGGCCTGAAGTTGCACATGGCCCGGGCGAGCGTTTCCCGGTCGCGGACGTCGCCGCGCGTGTCTTCAATATATTCGCCGAGGCCCATGGCCGCAAAATGGGAAGGTTCCGTGGGAACGGCGTCGGCATAGCCGCCCACGGCGGCTCCCAGGCGGACAAGCCATGCCGCCAGCCAGGAACCTTTAAAACCCGTGTGGCCTGTTATAAAAACGCGGCGCCCGTTATACGCGTCGGCAAACATGCTGTTTCCTTTTCATCCGTCAGGACAGTCAGTTTCTATTTTTGTGGTATAATAATGATACTGGGGAGCTTGATGCCCCCGCGACGGAGCACGGTTATACCCAGAACGCCCCGCCGGAATCCCAGAGTTCGTTGAGAAGGATGGAATCACGCAGTGTGTCCATGCACTGCCATTGTCCGCTGTGAGGATACATGGAGAGCTCTCCGTCTGCCGCCAGTTGCTGCAGGGGCTCTTTTTCCAGATCACAGGATTCGTCTTCGCTCAAATAGTCCAGGAAGGCGCGCTTGAAAATAAAAAAACCGCAGTTAATATATTCATTGAGCACCGGTTTTTCTTCCCAGGAAAGTATTCTGCCTGCCGTATCCGTGCGCACGGCGCCGAATCGCGAGGGCATGCGCACACCGGTGAAGGCGCCGATTGTTCCGGACTCTTCATGAAATTTCAGCAGCTTGTTCAGATCAATATCAGCAAGCCCGTCACCATAAGTAACCATAAAACGTTCGCTGTCAATGTGCCGCTCGACGCGTTTGATCCTGCCTCCTTTGAGGGTTTCCTGGCCTGTGTCGCAGAGCGTGATGCGCCAGTCTTCAACATGGCTCGGGTGCACGGTGATGTCCCCTGTTTTGAGTTCCACAGTGAAGTCTGTATGATGGATATTATAGTCGTGGAAATACTGCTTGATGACCTCGCCCCTGTAGCCCAGTGGAAGGATAAAATCCCTGAAGCCGAATCGGGCGTAAATGGACATAATATGCCAGAGCACGGGCCGTCCGCCGATTTCAACCATCGGCTTTGGTTTGACGGCGGTTTCTTCACGCAGACGCGCGCCTTTGCCGCCGCACATAATGATCACCTTCATGCTGCCTCCTCATCGCGCTGTTCACTGTTCGCAGGGCGTATAGGCTGTCTTTAACAGAAGGCGGCGTAGAAAAAAAGCCCTTGCATATGCCGGAATCATTTTCGCTTGACAGCTTGTACGTTTTGTTTGTAAAGAAAAAAAGGCCTTATTTTTTTGATTTCTTGCATCAGTTCGATTTGTTTTCTCAACGCCAAGGCACAGTGCATGTGGTTAGGGCAAGGGCAAAATCTCCCGCGCGGAGTGGAGAGAGTTTCGGGGGAAGCCGGCGGTTTCGGCCCGATTCTTGCTACACACACACACACACACACACACACACACACACACACACACATCAACTCCGCAAGTGCCGCGCCTGCCCGCAAGGTTCAGCGCGGCTTTCGGCATTTCCCTTTTTCCAAAATTTGAGGGCCTGTCCCGCCCTCTGGACAGGGCTTTTTTGTCACCGCAGTTTTTCACCTTATTCTTCATCTGGAGGTCTTTTATGAACGTCGTGTCCAACGCCCGCGCAGGCCATATGTCCATGCCCGTGAAACAGTTTATGGCAACTCTGTTAGCCATAGGCATGTTTATGGGCTATCCGTTTTTGGTCAGGGCAGATGACGAGTTAAACAGCAATCGTGTAATAAATATAACTGGCGATCTCTACGGTGGTGGGATATTGGGTGAAGGCAGTGATAATGAACATAGTACTCTTCCTTTGGGAGAACTTGAAAATCTCACGTTTGACAATAATACAATAACCGTTTCTGATCATATTTATGGTGGTGGTTTAGTTGGTGGCGCTTTTACTCTTAGTAATAATGGTATTGCTATTAGTAAAATTAACAATCTTACTTTCACCAATAACACTGTAAGTTCATATGTTTTACAGGGTGGTGGTATAGTTGGCACTGTCGGTGCTATTATAGGTGATGTCAGTAATACTGTATTTACAGATAATAGTATAACGGCATGGGTTACAAACGGACAGGATATGTTGGCAGGTATTGCGGGCGGTGGTATATTGGGAGTCCTTCATGAATCCGGTTCTGGTAGTATAGGTAATATTGACAATGTCACATTTGCTAGAAATACAGTTGATTCAAGATATTATATTCGTGGTGGTGGCATACTTGGAGCTAGTGGCGGAACCGCAGAAAACACTATAGGAAACATCAGCAACAGCGAGTTTAGCAATAATAGAATATCTGCTGATATAAGAATTAATGGTGGTGGTGTACTAGGAGTAGATTACTGGGGATCCACAGGTAATATCACAGATAATTCTTTTGACAGAAATGAAGTGGCTACTGTTACTATTAATGGTGGTGGAGTTCTTGGAGCAACTTCTAATGCGATTATTGATAATGTTACTAATAACAAATTCACAAATAATACTATAACCGCTACAAATATCATTGGTGGTGGTATAATTGGCACTCATGATGTCAGTTCAAATGGATTTGGCAATCCTATTACAAGCATAGGCGATATTACTGATAATGAATTCAGCAATAACATAGTTACTGTTGATGAACACCTTACTGGTGGTGGAATTATTAGTGGTAGAACTGGCACTATTACAGGCAATACATTTACCGGTAATACTGTCACTTCTACTGCTAGTTTCTATAATAACTTTGTGGATATTAACTTTATCAATGGTGGTATTGTGAATGTCGGTAGCAGTGATGTTACCAATAACGTATTCAAGAATAACACAATAAACGCCTTTTATATCATTGGTGGTGGAATACTTGCCAGTACCGGCGATATCATTGGTAATGAATTCACTGGTAATACTATCCATGCTGCTGACACCGTTTTCGGTGGTGGTATCGTTGGAGTTGATGGTGCGAATATTGCTATGGGTGATGTTAAAAATATCGTCTTTAACGGTAATACCGTAACTTCACAATATCAAATTTATGGTGGCGGTATCATCGGAGCCCATGGAACTTCTCAGTATAGTAATGGTGACACGACTATCGGTGATATTATCGGTAGTACGTTTACCAACAATGTCATTACAGCTTCAAGGATCAACGGTGGTGGTATAATCGGTACCAATTCTGGTGGTTCGTTTGGTAATATCAGTAAGAGTAAATTTGCTGATAACATAGTTACAACTCAGGGAATTATTCAAGCTGGTGTAGTGTATTCTGCAAATGACTTACTTATTGCTAA
>JAISKZ010000010.1 GCA_031260725.1 Desulfovibrio sp.
ATAATTCGGTATTGCTGCCGGATTTCAAATTGACAGCGTTATTTGTATCAACTTCACCTACGACAAACTCGTTATTTCCGCCCCAGTTGAATTGATTTGCTGTAACATTCATTGTGAAGTACTTACCATTGTTTTGATTTACATAAATCGGATCTAACAATGATATTGTGCCTTCTCCATAAATGTGCAGAATTACATCAACCTGACTAGTGCGAGAATACTGATCTGTCGGTTGAAAAGAAATCGAATTATACCGTTCTCCAGAAATATCTAAAATCTTGTTATTCTGGAAAATGGTTTCTTTATCAGCAGTTGCAACTATGTTTAATCTACCAGCAGTCTTGCCGGTATCCATAACAATTGCACCACCAAATACTTTTCCGGGAGATGTTGCGGTATTATCTGTAAATTGACTATCAGTAATCGTCAAGTTATCTTCAGAATACACTACACCAGCACTAATCCCAGCAGTTGCTGTAACTGTATTATCAGCAAATTTACTTTTACTGATATCACCAAATGAACCATCGTAATTAGTGCCAAGTATACCACCGCCCTGGATCCTTGAGGCTGTAACAGTATTGTTGGTGAACGTACTACCGATAATATCACCGATAGTAGTGACATAACGAATTCCGAATATACCGCCACCATAAATCTGGTTTTGTGTAGTTACGGTATTACCGTCAAAGATGACGTTTTTAACATCACCCGCAGTCATATACGGACCATGAATGCCAACAATACCACCACCTTCAATATAATCATCAGCGATAACTATATTATTAGTGAATTTACTATCATTGATATCATTAACACCGATGCGGGCATAAGCATCGCCGCGAGAATAAACTCCGAATATACCACCACCAAAAATCCGTTTAGTGGTAGTCACTTTGTTATTGTCAAACGTGTGATTATTAATGTCACCCAAATATTCACCAGGTTGGCTAACACCAAGTATACCACCACCAACAACATCACTAGTGACATTTATCACTCGATTGCTGTATGGATTAGTGGGAGGTTCAGGACCTGGATCTGGCTCTTCAGGTCCATCATTCTTTCCAACAACTTCAGCAACCAAGTCCTTACCAGACTTTAAGAACTTCACAGTAGCCTCAAGAAGAGAACCATGTTTCAGTACTTGTGTTTCCCCTTCATCGGCAAAAACACCAGTTAAATTACTACTGCCGTTAATCAGGTAGAACTTGTTACCGACCACAAGCGGAGTAAGATCACCAGGACGTGCCAATTCGGCGGTACTGCCACCAATATCAATACTTGCTGACGTAATACTCAACATCGGGTCAACAATGTTGTTGATTTCGTCCAAGTCGAATATCAGATGACCATTTAAAGTCACCGTATCAGCAGATATACTTGTATTGCGGTGTACTGTCAGATCGGCACCGTTGTACAGATTAAAACTGTGATTCAACGCAGTCAATGTAAAGCCGTTCAATAATTCGGTATTGCTGCCGGATTTCAAATTGACAGCGTTATTCGCAGCAACTTCACCAACGATAAACTCGTTATTTCCGCCCCAGTTGAATTGATTTGCTGTGACATCCATAGTGAAGGTTTTACCATTGTTCTGTTTCGCATAAACAGGATCTAACAATGATACTGCGCCCGCACCAGAAATGTTCAGAGTTGCATCAACTTTACTAGTAGTAGAAATAACCGGATCTACTATTTGAAAAGTAATTGCGTTATAGCGTTCTCCAGAAAGATCTGTAATCTTGTTATTCTGGAAAATAGTTTCTTTATTCGCAGATGCAACTATATCTAATGTACCAGCATTACTACCAGTATCCATAGTTACTGCGCCACTATATACTTTTCCACTGCCTGTTATAGTATTATCTGTGAATTGACTATTCGTAATCGTCAAGTCATCTGCAGAATACACTACACCAGCATTAATAACTCCGTTTGATGTAATTACATTATCAGCAAATTTGCTGTTGCTGATATTGCCAATTGAACCGCCGCTATTAGTACCAACTATGCCACCACCAATAATCCTTAAAGCTGTAATAACATTGTTGGTGAACGTACTACCAACAATATCGCCGATAGTAGCTTTACCAACATTAATATAGTTGCCATTTGCATCAGAAACATTACCACCATCAGCTCCGATTATACCGCCACCATAAATATCATATTGTGCAGTTACGGTATTACCGTCAAAGACAACATTATTAATATTACCTACAAAACTACCCGCAGTAATATTTGTACCATTTGCTCCAATGATACCACCGCCGAGAATTACATCAGCAGTAATAGTATTATTAGTGAATTTATTATTATTGATATCACCGATAGTGCCACCCTGATAAGTTCCGAGTATACCACCACCATAAATTTTACTAGGATAAATTTTACCAGTGGCAGTTATTTTATTGTTATTAAACGTGATATTATTACGATCGCCTATAATGGAGTCTGAACCTACTGCAGCAATTATACTACCACCATAGATATTTCCATCTACATCTATTACTTTATCGTTGTATGAAAAACTTGGATCTGTAGGATCTGTAGGATCTGTAGGATCTGTAGGATCTGTAGGATCACCTGGATCAGGTGTAGTTCCAGGAGTTACAACTTCAGCAACCAAGTCTTTACCAGACTTCAAGAACTTCACAGTAGCCTCAAGGAGCGAACCATGAGATATTTTTTGTGTTGTTCCTTCACCGGCAAAAACACCATTTAAATCAGTGCTGCCGTTAATCAGGTAGAACTTGTCACCGATCTTAAGCGTCTCAACATCGCCAGCTCGTGCCAATTCGGCGGTACTTCCACCAATATTGATGCCTGCTGAAATAATACTTAACATGGGATCAGTAATGTTATTTACTTCCTCCAAGTCGAATATCAAGTTACCAGCTAAAGTAACGCTATTTGCAGCTATACTGGTATTACGCTGTATAGTCAGATTGGAACCGTTGAACAGAATAAAAGTGTGTTTCAATGCGGTCAATTTGAAACCATTTAATAATGTAGTATTGCTACCGATTCGCAAACTGATTCCATTTTTTGTATCAACAGCACCAACGATAAACTCGTTATCTCCGCCCCAGATAAATTGACCAGGACCATTAACAGTCATCATGAAGGTCTTATCATTATTTTGGTTCACATAAATCGGATCCAACAATGATACTGTACTACCCGCATACGGAAGGATGTCTAGAGCTGCATCAGCCAAACTGTTATGCGTAGTTGTGTCTACAGGGCGGAAAGAAACTGCATTATACCGTTCTCCAGAACTATCCTTAATCAAGTTGTTCTCGAAAATGGTTGCAAATGTTTCTATCTCGTCGCCAGTAACTTTGGCTGGGCTTGCCGTTAAGGTCAAGGCCAAAGTACCAGCAGCTTTGCCGGTATCCATAGTAATTGCGCCACCATAGATCGTTGACGTAGTTCCTTTAGATTCTATGGTGTTTTCCGAAAATTCAGTATCAGTAATTGTTAAATTATTTTGAGAATATAGTATTCCGGCACTAATATCCCCATTCGCTGTGACGGTGTTGCCCACCAATGCGCTTTGGCCGATATTACCTATTGTACTATTCGTACCGTAGGCTCCAAGAATACCACCACCGTCGATCTTTGAAGCTGTTATGCGATTACGCATAAATTCACTACCGGTAATATTACCGATAGTGCCGCCATTAACAACACCTAAAATACCACCACCGGTAATTTCATTTGTTGCTTTTATCGTGTTAAAGTCAAAATTGGATCTGAGGATATTGCCTACTGAATTTGCGGCACCACTACCTCCCAGTATACCACCACCGGCTACACTGTCAGGAGTTTTAGATATCATCATATAGTCCTGATCAACAATATCGGCTGCTTTGACCGGCAATGAGTAAACTGTAAACATACTTATAGTGAACAAAGTAACTATAACATTTTTTACATAAGATACTTTCATGCCGTCCCTTCCTTTTTTGATATTAAAATGACCAATTTTTAGGGGAAAGTCCCGCGGTTTTATCCCGCCGCGGATCGGGGCTTTATGTTTTTTAGAATTCAAATCCCACGCGTAAGTTACCAGCTACCCCTTCACGTTTGCCGGCATAACCCTGTACGCCAAGATCAATAAACCACGGTGATTGATCAGAAGGCTTGAAGATCAAACCAATCTCCCCAATACCCGTTTCCCCTTCAAGTTTCGCCGCTTTGATATCATGCTTATATACTGATGCCTTTGATTCACCTTCGAATTCGTATTCATTAAGGCCGCGTCGCTATTAAGGAGTAATAACCTCATTGATTGTGTATGTCAAGCGAATTCCGCCACGCAGACGATGAGAATTAACAGGGTCAAAAATCACGGTTTCACCTGTGGAAAGACCTGCGTTATTCCCATGCGGAGACAAAAAAAGCCCTGTCCAGAGGGCGGGACAGGGCCTTACATTTGGGGAAAAGGGAAATGCCGAAAGCCGCGCTGAACCTTGCGGGCAGGCGCGGCACTTGCGGAGTTAATGTGTGTGTGTGTGTAGCAAGAATCGGGCCGAAACCGTCAGCTTCGCCAGAAACTCTTTCCCCTCCGCGCGGGAGATTTTGCCCTTGCCCTGACCACATGCACTGTGCCTTTACGTTGAGAAAACAAATCAATACTGATGCAAGAAATCAAAAACCATTGAGGTTTCCTCCTTTTTACAAATACACAGTGGAACTGTCAAGCGCAATCGAACAAACGCGGCGACGCCGTGAAACAGCAAGATGAATTTTAAAAGATCTGTTTTTGAAAGTCATGTTATTTCAGCATGATTACAGGTTTTCATTTTTAAGGGGAAGTCCCGCGGTTTTACCCCCGCGGGATGGGTGTTATATGTTTTAGAATTCAAATCCTGCGCGTAAGTTACCAGCTACGCCAAGATCAATAATCCACTTTTATTGGACTTAGAGTTGATAGAATGCTCCCTAGAGCGGTTATTGTCAAGGTGTTATTCTGGACGGGTGAAGAAGTGTTTACGGATATGAAGCATCTCTTTTTGAAGATATTGCTACCTTGGCAGATTCAAACTGACCCACTACCAGACATCCTTGCTTCTTTCCGTAAAATATGTTTTATTTCTTCGTTGCGGCCCCCATGCAGGCGGGCTTTCGATGCGTGAAACGGAGCAATATATGGCCCAGAACAACTTGTTTTCCTTTATCTTTATCTCCCTTGTTTGTTGTGCCCTCGCTGCCTGCGGTGGGGACAAAAAAACCGGTCAGGGCCCCCCACAGCATCTTGTGGCGGTGTATGACGTTGTAGCGCGCGACGAACCTTGGCCCGCCGAATATCAGGCTCAGGCTGCAGGTTCGCGCGCTGTGGAAGTGCGTGCCCGCGTGCAAGCCATTATTGAAAAACGCATGTACGAAGAAGGCGACTTCGTGAAGGAAGGCCAGCAGCTTTTTCAGCTTGAGCGCGATCAGTACGAAGCCATGATGCAGCAGGCTGAAGCCAGATATGACAGCGCCGAACGTGAGTGGAATCGCATTCGTCCGCTGTATGCAAAAAATGCCGTTTCCCAGAAAGACCGCGACAATGCCCGGGCGACTTTTGACAACGCGAGGGCTGAACTGCGTCAGGCCAAAATCAATCTGGATTACTGTCAGGTTGTTGCGCCGGTTTCCGGCTACAGCAGCAAGGAAAATGTCACAGCCGGCAATCTTGTGAGCAACAATTCCCTGCTCACCTATGTCAACCAGACCGACCCCATGTACATTGACTTCTCCATTGCCGCGCCGGACTATATGCGCAGGCAGCAACTCGCCAAAACCGGCCGGCTGCAGCTTCCGGCCGGCCGCCGCTATTCGGCGAAACTGCGCCTGCTGGACGGCGTACTATACGAGGGCAAGGGCGACATCACCTTTATTGACAGTCAGGTGCAGCCGGCCACGGGCGTCATCAAGGCGCGCGCCGTCTTTTCCAATACCGAAGGAAAAATTATGCCTGGGCAATATGTGCGCCTGTTTATGGAGGGCGACATCCTCAAAGACGCTGTGCTCATACCGCAGAAATGCGTCATGCTGACCCAGCAGGGCGCGCAGGTGATGGCCGTGGACAAGGACAACAGGGTTTCCCTTGTGCCTGTGACGTTAAGCGTCGCCATGGGAGACAAATACCTTGTGGATTCCGGGTTGAAAGGCGGCGAGCGCATCGTCAGCGAAGGTCTTGTCAAGGTTCGCGCCGGAGCGACGGTACGTGTGCAGAACGATGCCAAATCGGCCGCCGCACACAAGTAGGTTGACATGGCCACTTCTTCCAAACCCAATTTCTTTTTGCGCCGGCCTGTTCTTTCGGCCGTCATCTCCATTCTGATTACTCTTGTGGGCGCGCTCGCCATGAAGGCCCTGCCCATCGCGCAATATCCGGAACTGGTGCCGCCCAGCGTGAATATTACCGCCTTTTACCCCGGTGCTTCGGCGGAAACCATTGCCGCTACGGTGCTGGCCCCGCTGGAAGTGCAGATCAACGGCGTGGAAGGCATGCTTTACATGACCTCCACGGCATCGTCCGGCTCCGGCTCGGGATCCATCAGCGTCTATTTTGCCTTGGGCACCAATCCAGACATGGCGCTCGTCAATGTGAACAACAAGGTCAATCTGGCACAGACGCTGCTGCCGGAGGAGGTGCGCCGGCAGGGCGTGAGCGTTGTCAAACGCTCCCCGGCCATTCTGCAGCTGATCACGCTTTTTTCGCCGGACGAACGCTATGATGCTGTTTTTCTACACAATTATCTGATAAACAACGTCGCGGACGAAATCAAGCGTGTGCCCGGCGTGGGCGACTGCATGGTCTTCGGCGCCATGGACTATGCCATGCGCATCTGGCTTAAGCCGGACATGCTGGCCAAATATGGTCTGGCCGTTACGGATGTGGCAAACGCCATCAAGGATCAGAACGCCCAGTTCGCGCCCGGCCGTCTCGGCGAAATGCCTTCGCCGGAATCCACCGAGCTCACCTGGCAGATTGACGCCAAAGGACGCCTTGTCACTCCGGAAGAATTCGGCGAGATTGTTGTGCGCAACGGGCCGGACAGCGCCATGTTGCGCCTGAAGGACATCGCCGAAATTTCACTCGGCGGCAAGGATTACAGCGTGCTTTCGGAATACAACGGCAAAGCCGCGCGAGGGGCGGCCGTATTTCTTCTGCCCGGCGCCAACGCCATATCCACCGGCGACAGGGTGAAGGCGAGGATGGCGGAAATAGCCCACGGCTTTCCGGAAGGCGTGGACTACACCATCGCGGTGGACACCAATGAATTTGTCTTAGAATCCATCAAGGAAGTGATCCACACTCTTGTGGAAGCCATGATTCTGGTTTTTATCGTTGTCTTTGTCTTTTTGCAGAACTGGCGGGCCACGCTCATCCCCTGCATTGCCGTTCCCGTATCCGTCATCGGTACCTTCGCGGGCCTGTATGCGCTCGGCTTCACCATCAACACGCTGACGCTCTTCGGTCTGGTGCTTGCCATCGGCATTGTGGTGGACGACGCCATTGTGGTGCTGGAAAACGTGGAGCGCATCATGCGCACAGAGCATCTGCCGCCCAAGGAGGCTACAGCCAAAGCCATGAACGAGGTCACGGGGCCGGTCATCGCCATTGTGCTCGTGCTGTGCGCGGTCTTTATTCCTGTTTCCTTCATGGGCGGTCTGGCCGGGCAGATGTACAAACAGTTCGCCATCACCATTTCCGTTTCCGTGATGCTGTCGGGCGTTGTGGCACTCACGCTCACGCCGGCGCTCTGCGCACTGCTGCTCAAACCGCACTCCCACGACCACACGCCCGCGGCTTTTTTTGTGCGTTTCAACTATCTCTTCACCAGCATCACCCACAGTTATGTGCGTATGGTGCGCTTTATCAAAAATTCCGGCCTGCGCGCCATTCTGCTTTTCGGACTCATGCTTGTCGCCATTGTATGGCTTTTCAGGGTGGTGCCCGGCGGTCTGGTGCCAAACGAAGATCAGGGCTATTTACTGGGCATGGCCGTGCTCTCTGACGGGGCATCCCAGCACCGCACCCACAACATCACCAGACAGATCGCGGATTTTGTGCTGAAAGACCCCTCGGCAAAAATCATCATGACGATCAACGGCATAGATATCACATCCTTCTCCACCAAGAGCAACTACGGCACGTTTTTCGTGAATATGAAGCCGTGGAATGAACGCAGGGGGGCCAACATGTCGGCGCAGGACATGGCGAGAAAGGTGATGGGCCAGACCATGGCCCAGCCTGAAGCCGTTGTTCTGGGCTTTACGCCGCCGCCCATCAGCGGCATGAGTACCACAGGCGGTTTTGACGGCTATATCCAGATGCGCGGCGACAGCACCATTCACGACATGGAAAATATGGCTAACCGTGTCACGCAGGAAGCTTTGTCTGTTGTAGGAGATGGAACGAACGCGCGAAAAAAATACCCGGCCGTCGGCAACGTGCAAAACCTCTTTTCCACGGGTGCGCCGCAGTTGTATGCCGACCTTGACCGCGAGCGCTGCCGCGACATGGGAGTGAGCGTAACGGATGTGTTCACGGCCATGAGCGGCACCTTCGGCTCATTCTACGTCAATGACTTCAACTACCTCGGCAGAACGTATCAGGTGCGTTTGCAGTCTGACGCGGCCTACCGCATTTTGCCGGAATCAATCAACGACGTGTACGTGCACAACACAAACGGCGACATGATACCACTTTCCGCCCTGATGACGCTGGAACGTCGCACCGCACCGCAGACCATGGAACGGTACAACGTTTATCCGGCCGCGCATTTTCTGGGCAATCCCGCGCCGGGCTATTCCTCCGGCCAGGCGCTTGAGGCCATGGAACAGGCCGCCGCCGCCGTGATGACCTCTGACTACAGTTTGGGATGGGTCGGCTCGGCCCTGCAGGAAAAGCTGGCCAGTGCGGATACCACCGTGATTTTTATACTGGCGCTGGTGATGGTTTTTCTGATTCTGGCCGCCCAGTACGAAAGCTGGTCTTTGCCGCTGGCCGTGCTCACGGCCGTGCCTTTCGGCGTTTTCGGCGCGCTGGCCGCCACATGGCTGCGGGATCTCTCAAACGACGTTTATTTCCAGGTGGCCCTTGTCACCCTGATTGGCCTTGCCGCCAAAAACGCCATCCTGATTGTGGAATTCGCCGTGGAAGCATGGCGTAGCGGCCGTTCGCTGGACACGGCGGCCATGCATGCCTCGCGGCTGCGCTTCAGGCCCATTATCATGACGTCGCTGGCTTTTATTCTCGGCTGTGTGCCGCTTGCCATAAGCACCGGCGCGGGCGCCAACAGCCGGCACGCCATCGGCACAGCCGTCATTGGCGGCATGCTGGCGGCAACGTGCATAGCCACCCTCTTTGTGCCGTATTTTTTCAAAAGCATTATGCTGCTTTCACTCAAACTCCAAGGCAAGAAAGACCCCCATGAAGGTCAGGCGGCCGTTGACGAGGAGGATATATGATCTCCACTGTAAAAAACTGCCTCGCGCTGTGCCTCGCGCTGCTGCTCTCCGCCTGCTCCCTCGCCCCGAATTATGAACGCCCCGGCCAAGATATTCCTAAGGAATGGCGCAGGGTTGATCTGGGTTCAACGCCGCTTTACACAGACTGGTGGACGCGTTTTAACGACCCCGTGCTCACGTCCATGATTGCTGAAGCCCTGAGTACCAACCTGGATCTGGCGGAATCGCTGGCAAGGATTGATTCCGCCGCGGCTCAGGCCGGCGTTGCCACGTCACAACTCTTCCCCACGGTGAGCGGCAACGCTCAGGCGCTCGCGCAAAGCGCTTCGGAAAAAGGGCCAAATGCCGCCGCCTTTACCCCGCAGACCGGCATGTCGCGCTCCACCACCAATTATCAAGGTTCGCTCAATGCAGCCTGGGAGCTGGATTTCTGGGGAAAATACCGTGACAGCTACACGGCCCTTACCGACGTGCTCATGAACACCGTTGTCGGGCATGAAGCCTTGCTTCTTTCTGTGGCCGGTCAGACGGCCAGAGGCTATTTTACCATGCTCGCGCTTGACATGCAGCTTGCTACGGCCCGCCGCACCCTGAAAAGCCGTGAGGATTCCTTCGGCATCTACACAAGCCGCTACAGGCAGGGTGACATCACCGAGCTTGACTGGCAGCGCGCTAGGGCGGAGGTGGAAACAGCCCGCTCCCAGATGCACGTCACCACAGTGGCGCTTGATCAGGCTGAAGCCGCGCTCGCTGTGCTGCTTGGCCGTTCTCCGCGCGATATTATGGAACGCTCCGTGGAGCGCGGCAAAACCATTCACGCGCTCCCTTCCCCGCCTGTTCTGCCGGAGGGGCTGCCCTCTGCACTTTTGGAACGCCGACCGGACGTGCGCGCAGCGGAATATATGATTATGGCCTATAACGCCGAAATCGGCGCGGCACGCGCGCAGTTTTTCCCCTCAATTTCCCTGACCGGTGTGCTCGGCACCCTCAGCGCGGCTGTAGGAAATCTGTTCACCGGACCTGCCGGCGTGTGGAGTTACGGCGTGACCGGCAGCCTGCCCCTTTTGGATTTCAGCCGCAACTGGTACACCGTGAAAGATGCGGAAGCCAGAAAAAAAGCTTCTGTCGCCGTGTACCGCAAAACTGTACAGAAGGCGTTTCAGGATATCCGCACATCACTGACGTCACAGCGCGAAGCCGACGCCATTGTGCGCAGCATGCAGTTGCAGGTGCAAAGTCTGCGCCGGGCGGTGGAGATAGCCCGTCTGCAGTATGACAACGGCTACAGCGATTACCTGACGGTGCTGGACGCCGAACGCCAGCTCTTTGCGGCGGAAATGCAGCTTGCGACAGGACTGCGCGACCGGCTTGAGGCGGTCGTCAGCGTGTGCATGGCGCTTGGCGGCGGCTGGCAAGATCCGAAGGAAAGCCCTGCCTTCCCCGTGATCAATACAGAACGCCTGCTTGGCGATGTGACCGGAGGCGCACAACGGCCATGAGCCCCCCCCAGTCGTCGGAGACTGCCAGCAGAGCATTCCGGCTGCTCTGTCTTGTTCTGTGTCTGTTTGCCCAATGCCTGACGACAACCCTGCCGCTTTTGCCTGTGCCGGCAACGGCCGCGAGCGCGGCGCAAACGCAGACGATGGCGCCCGGCAAAAAAAACGGGGGGGCCGCCCCCCAAAAAAATCTGCACGCACGGCCTTGGATTTTCGGCAAATCCCCTGACCGCGAAGCCGACATCTGGCGGCATGGGGAACGGGCGGAGCGCATTCGCGAACATGCCGTGCCCGACGCGAAGAGCATGCCCAAAGCGGTTAATACCGCGCCCGTCATTGACCGGGCACTCAAAAACGCAGAAAAAAAACAGGATGGCCTGAATGTGGACATACGCAATGAAAGTGCGTCCTGGCGTCCCCTCCTGCCGACGGAGAACGCGCGCCCGTATGAAAACCAGACAAGAACAGGCCGCCATATTGTAGGCGCATTCGCCGACATGAAGTCTGGCGACGATTTGAGCATACGCCTTGGGCCTGAGTTGATATTGAAAGATGAACAAAGCATTGAAAAGAGCGCGGGTAATCAGCCCGACTCCGCACTCGGCATGGGCATGCAGTTCAAGCTGGATTTTTAATGATCTTTTAAAATTTATCTTGCTGTTGCAATGTGTTGCCGCGTTCGTTCGATTGCCCTGCCAGATTGACGAGAACAGGATTCTCTTCCATTTCTTCAAGAAACTTGTCCGGTCGTTCCTTTTGATCCGGCACATCTATGTCGCCGTGCACATA
Source organism: Desulfovibrio sp. (assembly GCA_031260725.1). Classification (GTDB taxonomy): domain Bacteria; phylum Desulfobacterota; class Desulfovibrionia; order Desulfovibrionales; family Desulfovibrionaceae; genus Desulfovibrio. The sequence goes on from JAISKZ010000010.1 coordinate 11,763, forward strand.
TTCGCGATAGCCCGTGCCGGCGGGGATCAGGCGGCCGACAATAACGTTCTCCTTGAGTCCTTGCAGATAGTCCATCTTGCTTTTCAGCGAGGCTTCTGTGAGCACCTTGGTGGTTTCCTGAAAAGATGCCGCTGAAATAAAAGACGAAGTCGTCAAAGAAGCCTGTGTAATGCCAAGCACCAGCGGCTCCGCCGTGGCCGGCAGCCTGCCTTCAGCAACGGCCCTCTGATTTTCCGCCTTAAAATCGTTTTTATCCACCTGCTCCCCAACAAGGAGGGATGTGCCGCCGGAATCAAGGAGAGTTACCTTTTTAAGCATCTGCCGCACAATAACCTCAATGTGCTTGTCGTCGATGTCCACACCTTGAAAACGATAGACTTCCTGAATTTCATCCACAAGATAACGCGCAAGATATTTTTCGCCGCGGGTGTGCAGAATGTCGTGCAGTTCCGGATAGCCTTCGGTGAGCGGGTCGCCCGCTTCAACAAAGTCGCCATCCGCAGCGGTTATATGCTTGCCCTTAGGAACCAGATATTCTCTGGCATCACCTATTTCAGGGGTGACAATCAGCTTGCGTTTGCCCTTGGATTCTCCGGCATAGGCGACGGTGCCGGCAATTTCTGAAACTTCGGCCTTGTCTTTGGGTTTGCGCACTTCAAAAAGTTCCGCCACCCGCGGCAGGCCGCCGACTATGTCCTTGGTTTTGGATGTTTCACGGGGCTTACGGGCTATAATATCGCCGGCCTGAATGCTTTCACCGTCTTTTACCATGAGAATGGAGCCGACAGGCAGAGAATACACAGCCTTTGCCGTGCCCTGCCGTTTTTTGACATCACCGTTTGCGTCACAGATGGAAATGGACGGACGAAAGTTTGTGGTGCGGTATTCCATAATGGTCAGCGAAGCCTGCCGCGTGACTTCGTCCACTTTTTCCTGCACAGTTTTACCGTCAATGATGTCAGAGAAGCGGGCAAGTCCGTCCTCTTCCGCAACAAAAGGTTCATTGAAAGGATCCCATTCCGCCAACACTGCGCCCTTTACCACATCCTGCCCATGGGTCACCATAAGACGCGCGCCGTTGGGCAAAATATATTTTGCACGCTCACGTCCCTGCGGATCAACAATAGTCATCTGACCGCTCTTGCCGAGCACAAGGTGAGAGCTGCCGCGATTGGTCACTTCCCTGACGCGGTTCAAAATCACCCGGCCCGCTTCAAGCGCTTCAAACCTGTTTTTTTCGATAATGCTTGACGCAGTGCCGCCGATATGAAAAGTGCGCATGGTCAGCTGCGTTCCAGGTTCACCGATGGATTGGGCGGCAATAATGCCCACTGTTTCGCCGATATTGACGAGATGGCCACGGGCCAGATCCCGTCCATAACAGAGGGCGCAAATGCCGCGCTCCGCCTGACATGTCAGGGGAGAACGCATTGTAATGGAGAAAATGCCTTTGTCGCTCAAAAGCGTGGCCTCATTTTCCGTAATCAGGGTGTTTTCCGCAATGAGAACGTGTTCTGGATCGTCGGGATCCTGGACAGGGTAGAGGAGCACGCGGCCGATGGCGCGTTCGGCAAGGGGGGTTTTCACATCGCCGCCTTCCTTCAAATGCGTCAGCTCAATGCCGTCCACTGTGCCGCAGTTGTGCCCAGAGACGATCACATCCTGAACGACATCTACAAGGCGGCGGGTCAAATAGCCGGAATTTGCCGTTTTCAGGGCGGTATCGGCAAGGCCCTTGCGCGCACCGTGCGTGGACGTGAAATATTGCAGCACGGAAAGCCCTTCACGGAAGGAGGATGTGATGGGCGTTTCAATAATTTCTCCGGATGGCTTTGCCATCAGCCCACGCATGCCGGCAAGTTGGCGCATTTGATCCTGATTGCCGCGCGCGCCTGAATTCGACATCATGAAGATGGGATTAAAGCTCTGGTATTTTTCTGTTCTGCCGGTCTTCGGGTCAGTCAGCACATCACGTGAAATTTCTTCGGTCATTTCCGTGGAAACGTCTTGCGTGGTTTTTGTCCACACATCCACAACCTTGTTGTATTTTTCCGTACGGGTAATGATGCCGTCGCGGTATTGACGTTCAATATCGTCCACTTCAGACTGAGACGTCGCCAGAATATCTTTTTTCTTTTTTGGAATGATCAGATCCTTGACGCCGATTGTCACGCCGGCGCGCGTAGCGAACTCATAACCCATGTCTTTTAGCCTGTCACAGAGAATGACGGTGGATTTGATGCCGCACTGCCGGTAAGCGGCGTCAACCAGCTTGGCGATGTTCTTTTTGGTCAGCACGCGGTTGACAAGGTCAAAGGCGAGATCATCGGGCAAAATGTTGCTGACCAGCACGCGGCCGGGCGTGGTATGACACAGCGTTCCGTCTTGCATGCGCACCTGAATGCGCGCGTGCAGAGAAACCGCGCCGGCGTCGTAAGCTGCTTCAACTTCCCACGGAGCGCAAAAAGTCATGCCTTCGCCATGTTCAAAGCCGCGTTCAACGGTCATATAGTATAGGCCGAGCACAATATCCTGTGAGGGAACAATAACCGGCCCGCCGTTTGCTGGTGAAAGAATGTTGTTGGTGCTCATCATCAAAACGCGGCATTCTATCTGCGCTTCAACAGAAAGGGGAATGTGCACCGCCATCTGGTCACCGTCAAAGTCCGCGTTATATGCGGAGCAGACAAGCGGGTGAAGCCGAATGGCCTTGCCTTCCACAAGCAGGGGTTCAAAAGCCTGTATGCCCAGACGGTGCAGCGTGGGAGCGCGGTTGAGCAGAATGGGGTACTCACGCACCACTTCAGAGAGAATGTCCCAGACAACCAGCTCTTCGCGCTCGACCATTTTTTTTGCGCTTTTAATGGTGGAGGCATGTCCGCGCTTTTCAAGTTCAGAATAAATAAAAGGCTTGAAAAGCTCCAAAGCCATTTTTTTGGGCAGCCCGCACTGATGGAGCTTGAGATACGGCCCAACCGTAATAACTGAACGGCCGGAATAATCGACGCGCTTGCCCAAGAGGTTTTGGCGAAAACGCCCCTGCTTGCCCTTAATCATATCAGAGAGGGATTTGAGCGGCCGACCGTTGGTGCCGGTTATGGCCCTGCCGCGTCTGCCATTATCAAAAAGTGCGTCAACGGCCTCCTGAAGCATGCGTTTCTCATTGCGTATGATAATTTCGGGAGCGCCCAGTTCCATGAGGCGTTTTAAACGGTTGTTGCGGTTGATGACGCGGCGGTAGAGATCGTTAAGATCGGATGTTGCGAACCGGCCGCCATCAAGAGGAACCAGAGGGCGCAATTCCGGCGGGATGACAGGAATGACTTCCATGATCATCCATTCGGGCTTGTTCTGTGATTCAAGAAAAGCTTCAACTATTTTAAGCCGTTTTGTAAGCTTCTTTTTTTTAGTTTGACTTTTTGTTGTTTCGCTTTCCGCCCGCAGTTCCATTCTAAGTTTTTTCATATCCATTTCTTCAAGCAGGCCGCGTACAGCTTCAGCGCCCATGCCTACCGCAAGAATATCGTCCCGGCCGTAGTGATCAATAATCTGGAGGTATTGTTCTTCTGAAACAACCTGACATTTTTGCAGATTGGTCTGGCCCGGATCAAGCACAATATATGAATCAAAATACAAAACTTTTTCCAAATCGGCCATGGTCATGTCGAGTAGGGTGCCGATTTTGGAAGGCAGTGTTTTTAAAAACCATATATGGGCAACGGGCGTCGCAAGTTCAATGTGCCCCATGCGCTCCCTGCGCACTTTGGAAGCAATAACTTCCACACCGCATTTTTCGCACACAATGCCGCGATGCTTCATCCGCTTGTATTTGCCGCAATTGCACTCATAGTCCTTGACCGGTCCAAAAATTTTGGCGCAGAAAAGGCCGTCGCGTTCAGGTTTGAATGTGCGGTAATTGATGGTTTCCGGTTTTTTGATCTCGCCGTAAGACCATGCGCGAATGACCTCCGGCGATGCGATGGAAATTTGTATCGCCTTGAGGTTGCGTACGTTGGTTACATTGGCAGACGTGCCGCGCGTAATGAAAAGATCGTCCAGACTCATATTATGTTTTCCCTGCTTTGTAAAAACTTAAAGAACGCTTGTCAGCAATCAGCTGTAATAACGAGAAGTTATTCAGCCTCGTCGTCGCGTTCCTGCATGTAGCTGACGTGTTTGGATTTTTTTTTGTCTTCTTCCTGGTGGAGGGAGACGTTCAATCCGAGACTCATCAGTTCTTTAACGAGCACATTGAAGGATTCCGGCAGGCCGGCTTCGAGGAAATTGTCGCCCTTGACAATTTTTTCGTACATTTTAACGCGTCCGGCCACATCATCTGATTTGACAGTGAGAAATTCCTGAAGAAGATAGGCTGCGCCATACGCTTCCAGCGCCCATACCTCCATTTCTCCCAAACGCTGGCCGCCGAACTGGGCTTTGCCGCCCAAAGGCTGCTGGGTAACGAGAGAGTATGGCCCGGTGGAACGCGCATGAATTTTTTCGTCCACAAGGTGATGCAGCTTGAGAAGATACATCACGCCTGTTGTGACGCGATTTCTGAAGGGGACGCCGGTGCGACCGTCATACAAAACTGTTTTTCCGTCGTTTTCAAGACCGGCTTTGTCCATCCACGCCCATATTTCCTCTTCCGTGGCACCGTCGAAAACCGGAGTTTTTGTCACAATGCCGTTTTTGAGTTTTTTGACAGCGGCAATGAATTCGTCATCGTTCATGGCGTCCACAAGGGCATTGACATCCGCCGACGAAAAGACATCCTTGACCTCTTTGCGCGCGATTTGCAGGGCAGCTCCAGAATCAACAAGCCGGGCCATCTGGCGTCCAAGCTCTTTTGCTCCCCATCCAAGATGGGTTTCCATAATCTGGCCAATATTCATGCGCGATGGAACGCCCAAGGGATTAAGCACTATGTCGACCGGACGGCCGTCAGCGAAAAACGGCATGTCCTCTTCAGGCAAAATGCAAGAAACCACGCCCTTGTTCCCGTGTCTGCCCGCCATTTTGTCGCCTACGGAAAGTTTGCGTTTAATGGCTATGTGAACTTTGACCATTTTGATCACGCCGGGCGGCAGATCGTCACCTTCAGTGACTTTGCCGCGTTTTGCGTCATAAATGGACTTCAGAAAGACAATTTCCCGATCATATGACTTCAGCAGTTCAGCAACCGTATCATTAACGGCATTGTTCCTGAAAAGACCGGCAAATTTTTTGACGGGGAGCAGCGTCAGATGTTCTGCGGCAAGCGCTGTCCCCGCTTCAACAAGCACTTCGCCTTTTTTCTTGCCCGGCACGGAAACAGCCGTCTGCCGGCCCAGAACAGAACCGGCGAGAAGATCACGCGTTCTGTTTGTCAGCGAACGGATATGATCAGCTTCTTTTTGATCAAGCGCCGCGATATCGTGCGCTTCAATGGCGAGAGTGCGATCGTCCTTTTCGCCTGAACGGCGGTTGAAGACTTTGACGTCAATAATCGTGCCTTCAACGCCTGGCGGAACCTTAAGGGAAGTATTTTTAACATCACGGGCTTTTTCACCGAAAATGGCCCGCAGGAGTTTTTCTTCGGGAGTCAGCTGCGTTTCGCCCTTGGGCGAAATTTTACCTACAAGAATGTCGTCGGGCTTGACAGACGCGCCGATGCGAATGATGCCGCTTTCATCAAGATTGCGTAGCATGTCTTCACTGACATTGGGAATGTCGCGGGTGATTTCTTCCGGCCCCAGTTTCGTGTCGCGGGCCACCACCTCAAATTCTTCAATGTGTATGGAGGTAAAAATATCTTCTTTAACCGTTCGCTCGGAAATGAGGATTGAATCTTCATAATTGTAGCCGCACCAAGGCATAAAGGCCACAACAAGGTTTTTGCCGAGGGCCAGTTCGCCGTCGTCAATACCGGGACCGTCTGCCAGAATTTGACCTTTTTTGACAAATTGACCTGCATGGCAGGTGGGTCGCTGGCCGAAGCAGGAATTCTGATTTGACTTATGAAATTTCAACAGGTCATACGCGCGCACGCCGCCCTGTTCCGGGTAAAGATCGCCATGATAGGCCACCACGATACGGTCAGCGTCAACATATTCCACCTTGCCGTCTGCAGGCGCGACGATGCACGCCCCGGAATCTCGGGCAACATCAACTTCCATGCCGGTGCCCACAAGCGGTTTTTCAGAGCGCAGCAGAGGTACGGCCTGCCGCTGCATATTTGACCCCATAAGCGCACGGTTTGCATCATCGTGCTCAAGAAAGGGAATCAATGCGGCGGAGATTGAAACCATCTGGCTGGGCGAGATGTCCATAAGCGTCACTTCATCGCGGGGACGGATTTCCACTTCGCCCCTGAGGCGTACGGTAACAAATTCGTCCGTCAGGCGTCCGTTGTCGTCAAGACGCGCATTTGCCTGGGCAACCACCTGATCACTTTCGTGCGAGGCGTCCAGATGGATGACTTCACTGGTAAGCCGACCTTCCCGGATAACCCGATACGGTGTTTCAATAAATCCGTAGTCATTGACTTTCGCGAAAGTGGTCAGTGAGACAATCAGTCCGATATTCGGCCCTTCCGGCGTTTCAATGGGACATATTCTGCCGTAGTGGGAAGTATGGACGTCCCGCACTTCAAAACCTGCGCGCTCGCGCGTCAGGCCGCCCGGGCCAAGCGCGGAAAGACGGCGCTTATGCGTGACCTCGGAGAGTGAGTTTGTCTGGTCCATAAATTGGGAAAGCTGCGAGGTGCCGAAGAATTCTTTCAGCACCGCGGCCACAGGTTTGGGATTAATGAGATCATGCGGCATGAGTGTGGAAATTTCTTGGAGGCTCATGCGTTCCTTGATCGCCCTCTCCATGCGCACAAGGCCGATACGGTACTGGTTTTCCACCAGTTCGCCAACAAGTCTGACCCTGCGTTTGTCCAGATGGTCAATGTCATCTGCCGGACCATGGGTGTCTTTAAGTTTAACAAGAACTTTAATGGATGTCAGAATATCTTCATCAGTCAAAGTGCGCGTCCGAGCGGATTCATTACGGCCAAGTCGCTGGTTCAACTTGTATCTGCCGACAGGAGAGAGATCGTAGTAGTTTGAATTTCTAAAGAGGTTGTCAAAATAATTTGCCGCAATTTCCGCCGTTGGCGGCGAAGAAGGCCGCAGACGCCGGTATATCTCTTCTTGAGCTTTCTGCTGGTCGGGAATGCGATCCAGAACCAGTGTGTCGCGAATAGAGGAAGACGCGCCGGCGCCCTTGGTGTGCAGCACAGCTATGCGTTGAATATTCGCCTCGCGCAGACGCTCCAGAAGACCGGGCGTTATTTCGTCAGCCGCTTCCGCCAGCACTTCGCCTGATTTGCCGTCGGTTGCGTCTTCAGCAAGGAACATGCTGTCCAGCAGGTCAGGCCGCACTTCAATTGCCTGAATTCCCGCTTCACAGATCACGCGCCAGCTTCGTTTTGTGATAGGCTTGCCGGCCTTAACGATTATTGTTCCATCAGGGGCAACAATGTCGGCATAAGCGTTATCTTTGCGGTAAAGATTTTTTTTGACTTCCCAAAACAATCGGTTGTCCTGCAAGAGGTAATGTTCACGATTGTAAAAATAATCAAGTATTTGTGCCTTGCTCATCCCCATGGCTTTAAAGAGAATGGTGGCGGGCATTTTTCTGCGCCGGTCAATACGGACATACAGTATGTCTTTGTGATCAAAGTCAAAATCAAGCCATGAGCCGCGCATAGGCATCACGCGGCAGGAATAGAGCACCTTGCGGCTTGTATGTGTTTTGCCGCCGTCGTGTTCAAAAATGATGCCGGGAGAACGTTGAAGCTGGTTGACTATCACGCGTTCTGTCCCGTTAATAATAAATGTGCCCTTTTCCGTCATCAAGGGCAGCGTGCCGAAATAGATGTCCTGTTCCTTGATGTCACGTATGCTCTTGTTGCCGGAGGCTGCATCAGCGACATAGACGATAAGGCGCATTTTTATGCGCACGGGGGCTTCGTAGGTCAGCCCTTTGGCAATACATTCAGCCTGATCATACTTGGGTTCGCTTATCTCATAACTGACGAATTCCAGACTAGCGGTTTTATTAAAATCTTCAATGGGGAAGACAGAATGGAAAACGCCTTCCAGACCTTCGTCGCGATTTCGTTCCGCATCAGAAACACCTTCCTGGAGAAATTTTCGATAGGAATCTATTTGCAGATTCAGTAAATGAGGAATAGGAAGAGAAACTTTGATTTTGCCAAACTGTTTGGTAAGCTGATCCATGAGCACCTCAAATCAGGTAACGGTTGCGCCCCGGCAGCGCGGGAGAAAGCGCCGTTTGACGCCGACGGAAAATTTTAAAAAAGTCTGCGGGAACAATCAGCAATTAAAGCAGGGGAGCAAGAAAGCGCGATTCCCCAAGAAACGAATTTCCATAGACATACATTGAACCTATTATAATAAACGAAATATTTATTTTTTGCAAGGGCTTTCGTGTTGAGAGAGATTCACGTTCGCAATGATTTGACACTTGTAATTAGTTGTTTTTACTTGATAAAAATATCACAAAGGTGAAACTCTCCGTGTTGAAGTTTTTTGGCTGGCCGCTGCAGCGGCAGAAAAGTAAAAGCATGGCGAAACATTACGGTTTCGCCATGCACAATGTGTGTAACGCCTGGCGTCGGGCCCGTGAGAGATGAAGACGGATTTACTTAACTTCGACGGTCGCGCCTGCGTCGGCAAGCTGTTTTCTCGCTTCTTCAGCTTCTTCCTTTGAGACCGCTTCTTTAATAGTTGAAGGAGCGCCGTCAACTTTTTCCTTTGCCTCCTTGAGGCCAAGGCTGGTCAAAGCGCGTACCGCTTTAATCACGTTAATTTTGTTGGCGCCGGTTTCTTTGAGGATCACATCGAATTCAGTTTTTTCTTCCTCTGCGACCGCGGCGTCAGCGCCGGCGGCGGGCGCCATTACCATTGCCGCGGCGGGCGCTACGGCAGATACGCCAAATTTTTCTTCCAACTCCTTGATGAACTCTGAAAGTTCGAGCACAGTCATATCAGAAATAAAGGCGACGACTTCTTCCTTGGTCACGGACATGGTAATCTCCTGATTTTTGGCAGTTAAAATTTAAACTGTTCTCGCCTAAACGCGTTACGTGGCCGCATTGTTTTTTTGTTCTTCAATGCCTTTTAAAATATAGAGAAAACCGCGTAACAAATTGGCGAACAGCGACACAAAACTGGTGGGCACGGCGTTTATGGTGCCAAGCAGCTGGGCAAGCAACTGTTCCCTGCCGGGAAGCCTTGCCAAAGCCTCAACTTGATCGGCAGTCAATTTCCTGCCTTCCAGATTGGCACAGCGCAGCTTGAACAGCTTGCTCTGCTTAGCAAAATCATTGAGCGTCTTGGCCACCGCCACAGGATCTTCATAGCCAAGGGCCACGCCGCAGTTTTCATGGAATTTATCCTTGATCGCGTCGTGTGTGCCGCCGGTGAAAGCAATGCGAGCCAAGGTGTTTTTAACGACATGATATTCGCCGCCTGATTTTCTCAGGCTCACCCGAAGGTTCGTCAGCTCTTCCACCGTCATTCCCTTGAAGTCGGTCAGAACCGCAAAAGAAGCCTTGTCTGTCTTTGTTTTGATGGCTTCTATAATAACGGCTTTTTCAGACCTGTTCACGTGACACCTCTCACGTTCAGGGTTGTCGGATGGAATGCCGAGTCAAAGTTGAAGCGTCTGGACAGGAATTTATGGGGTTTACCCGCCTGTCGTCTTCGACTCGAATTCCGTATTCCTCTGCCAAAGTTGTTGTTACACCCAGTCGGAGCAAATTAACACGGGAAATGTCAATTTGCCTTGAAAAGATTTTATCAAAAATCCTTGCCGGGAGATTGCCGCAAGGCAAATGTATTGCGCCGCAAGCGCAAGTTGAAGCATAAGCTGTTCCCGGAGGTCAGCCCTCAAGAAATTTTTTAACCATCGGCATGTCAATCTTGAAACCAGGCCCCATCGTTGTGGAAACGGCCATTGAACACATATACACGCCTTTTGCGGTGGAAGGTTTCAATCGGTTGACAGTTTCAAGCAACGCTTTGAGATTACCGAGGATTTTCTCTGCACCAAAAGAGACTTTGCCAAGAGGAGCGTGCAGCACGCCTGCTTTGTCAACCCTGAATTCAACACGGCCGGCTTTGAGTTCTCCAACAACCTTGCCTACATCAAATGTGACTGATCCTGTTTTGGCATTGGGCATCAGGCCGTGGGGGCCAAGCAGACGGCCGATCTGCCCCACAAGCGCCATAACATCGGGTGTGGCAACCGCCGCATCAAATTCACGCCAGCCTTCTTTAATTTTTGCAACAAGTTCTTCTGCTCCAACAGCGTCGGCGCCAGCTTCACGCGCCTCGGTTTGCTTTTCGCCTTTACAGAAGACAGCCACCCTGACGGTTTTGCCAAGGCCGTGGGGAAGTGTGACAGCACCACGCACCATCTGGTCCGAGTATTTGGGGTCAACACCTAAACGTATTGCAACATCAACAGTTTCGTCAAATTTGGCAAAGGAGACGTGCAGGGATTGATCTACAGCATCTTCAATACAATAACGTTTCTGTAGGTCAAGGCCTTCCAGGGCCTTGGAAAATTTTTTGCCATGTCTGGGCATGATTCATTCCTTGTCGTTTTGCATCTCCCGCCGTTTTCAGATGTGGATAAAAACAGCAGTACAATTGATTTCAACGGAAAGCCGGCCTTTCGCCGATAAGGTCTTCGGGCTTCCCGCCGCATGCAGGACGGCTCGTTGTACAAGATTCATTATATATAAATCAAAGAACCTGAAGCGGGTTATGTTATATCAATGCCCATGCTGCGTGCGGTACCTACAATGGATTTAACCGCAGTTTCCAGAGAAGCGGCATTGAGGTCAGGCAATTTCATGCGCGCAATTTCTTCTGCCTGGGCGAGGGAAATTGCTCCCATCTTATTTCTGTTGGGTTCTCCAGAACCTTTTTCAACTTTGGCGGCCTTCATAATCAAGACCGCTGCAGGTGGTGTTTTGGTAATGAACGAGAAGGAACGGTCAGCGTAGACTGTAATGACCACAGGGAGTATCATCCCTTTTTGGTCTTGTGTACGGGCATTGAATTCTTTGCAAAAACCCATAATATTCAAACCGTGCTGACCAAGCGCCGGGCCCACGGGAGGAGAGGGATTCGCCGCGCCGGCGGGTATTTGCAATTTGATTCTGGCAACTTCTTTTTTGGCCATTTGCGTTATCCTTCATCGCTGTATGCGGTGTGAGCACACCAAAGGCGTACCCCGCGGGGCAATCGTTTACCCTTTTGAAACCTGCACAAAATCCAGTTCCACCGGCGTCTGACGGCCGAAAATGGAAACAGAAACACGCAGTTTTCCCTTGTCGTAGTTAACATCTTCCACCATGCCGTTGAAGCCTCCAAACGGCCCATCAATAATGCGAACTTCGTCGCCTCTGTCAAAATTAAACTTGGGCCGCGGCGTTTCTTGCCGCGTTTCCATCAGCGCCAGAATACGCTCAGCCTCAACGTCGCGCATGGGAGTTGGGCGATTTTTGCCGCCAACAAAACCTGTCACCTTGGGGATGGATTGCACCAGGTGCCAAGAGAGATCTGTCATAATCATCCGCACCATGATATATCCGGGATATATCTTACTCGTTGTTGTGCGTTTTTCACCGCCTTTGGAAAGTTCAATCACCTTTTCAGTAGGGACAACTATTTCCTGGATAAGACCCTGATCCTGACCTGTGCGAATCATTTCACTAATGGTTTTTTGCACCCGCTGCTCAAAACCTGAGTAGGTGTGCACAATGTACCAACGCGATTTTTGGTCCAGATCTGAATTTTCATCAATGACGGAATCTTTCATAACAGCCTTTTAAGACAGGATGAATTTGATCAGAGCTGACAAACCAAGATCAGCCAACCCGAGAATGACGGCCATCACAGCTACAAAGCCCAATACAGCCAGAGTGGCTTTTCGCGTCTCGGGCAATGTGGGCCAAGTGACTTTGCGCAATTCAGCCTTTGCATCCTCCGCATAGCGCGCAAAACGCATAACAGGATTCAAGGCATTATCCGATTTAAGTTCCGTGGGTTGATCCTGTTTTTTTGTCATGGCGCCGCCAAGTAATTAAATGGCAGGGCAGGAGGGATTCGAACCCCCAACTTGCGGTTTTGGAGACCGCCGCTCTAACCGTTGGAGCTACTGCCCTGCACTGTCGTTCGAGGGCATAGTGCCCCTTGAACGGAGAAGTTATCTGGTTTCACGATGCAACGTATGTTTTTTGTCCCAAGGGCAGTATTTTTTCAATTCAAGACGCCCTGTGGTATTTTTTTTGTTTTTACGGGTGCTGTAGTTGTGTCGTTTGCACTCTGTGCAGGCCAAAATAATGTTTACTCGCATACGTTATCACTCAATGATTTCAGTAACGACACCGGAACCCACAGTGCGCCCGCCCTCACGTATGGCGAAACGCAGACCACCTTCCATGGCGATGGGGGCGATGAGTTCGACAATGAACTGCGAATTGTCGCCGGGCATCACCATTTCCACGCCTTCAGGTAAATTGATGACGCCTGTGACGTCCGTTGTGCGGAAGTAGAATTGCGGACGGTAGCCGGAGAAGAACGGTGTATGACGTCCCCCTTCTTCTTTGGAGAGCACATACACTTCCGCTTTGAATTTTTTGTGCGGGGTAATGGATTTCGGTGCGGCCAGAACCTGGCCGCGTTCCACATCATCACGTTTTGTGCCGCGCAAAAGAGCACCGATATTGTCGCCGGCCTGCCCCTGAGCAAGGAGCTTGCGAAACATTTCAACACCTGTGCAGGTGGTTTTCTGGGTTGGCTTGATGCCCACAATTTCGACTTCATCACCCACCTTCAGAACGCCGCGTTCCACACGACCTGTCACCACTGTGCCGCGACCGGAAATAGAAAAGACGTCTTCAATGGGCATGAGGAAGGGTTTGTCAATATCGCGCTGCGGTTCAGGAATAAAATCATCGCACGCCTGCAGAAGATCTCCAATGCATTTTGCTTCCGGCGTATTGGGGTCGTCGCATTCGAGGGCCTTCAGCGCTGAGCCGCGGATAATGGGCACATCGTTGCCGGGGAAATTATAAGCAGACAGCTTCTCGCGGACTTCCAATTCCACAAGTTCCAGCAGTTCTTCGTCGTCAACAAGATCGCATTTGTTCAGAAAGACCACAAGATGGGGAACGCCAACCTGACGAGCCAGCAGAATATGCTCGTTGGTCTGCGGCATGGGACCGTCGGTGGCGGCCACAACAAGAATGCCGCCGTCCATTTGTGCGGCGCCGGTGATCATATTTTTGATGTAGTCGGCGTGACCGGGGCAGTCCACATGCGCGTAATGCCGTTTTGCCGTTTCATATTCCACATGCATTGTGGCGATGGTAATGCCGCGCTCCCTTTCTTCGGGGGCCTTGTCAATTTCATCAAAAGAAATGAATTTGCCTTGACCCTTAAGAGCGGCAATCTTGGTGATGGCTGCGGTCAGGGTTGTTTTCCCGTGGTCAATATGACCGATAGTGCCGATGTTGACATGAGGCTTTTTGCGTTCATATTTTTCCTTGCCCATTTGTCCGTCTCCCTAAGAAAAAAGTTTGTGGGGTTTCTTGCCTCGCATTTCCGGGCTCCCACGCTGTCGGCGGGGCCTGTTCCTCGCACAAGATTCATGGTGCGACTAAGCCCCCCGTCAAACGGGTGTCGCCGTTGCCTGCACTGACTCCCTGATGGCAGGGAATACATATGGGGCCGAGGCAAATTGGAAAAGGCAGTAATTGCGGGTGTGGAGCGGGAAACGGGATTCGAACCCGCAACCCTCAGCTTGGAAGGCTGATGCTCTAGCCGTTGAGCTATTCCCGCATGCCGACGATGCTGTCGCTGTGCGTCAGGCATCCAAGCCTGACGGCTACACCGCACCGTAGTTCTCCGACAGTTACGCTGTCTCCTACAGCCAAGGCAGTTTATTCAATCTCCACGTAACATCTCATGAAAAGCCGCAGACGAAAATGGTGGTGGAGGGGGGTGGATTTGAACCACCGAAGTCGTACGACGACAGATTTACAGTCTGTTCCCTTTGGCCACTCGGGAACCCCTCCACAATATCCCAAAGTTCAAGTCGTCACATCGTGTTCCCGATCAGCGTCCCACTCGCAGGGTCGTGACTGGAAAATATTTATAATCCCGGAAAAATTTTTGTAAATATTCTCATTTAAGGAACATGTCAAAATAGGTGTCTATAATTTTACCAGATTTCCGTCAAGCCTTGCCGAAAAATTATTTTTTTAGTTGCAAAGCTTTTGCAGAGTTTGCGCGGGGCAGACAGACGGCAGCATATGGATTCCTATGAATTTTTCGCTTTCTGCCTGATTTTCTGCGAAGGTATGTTCTTTGATTCGTTGCCGACATCCGCGAGACTGTTTTTGGTTTTCTTCCGTTCGACGGTCGCGGTTTTTGACTTGGAGGGTTTACTTTTTGCATCGGCGTTGGCTGATGCGGATTTTTTAGACGCCGCCACAGAAGAACGATTGCCTTTTTCCGCCTTCTTGCCGGACTTGTCATTCGCGGCAAGCTGTGTTGCTTTGCCGGGCTTGCCAGACTTGTCGTTGCGCCGGGTTTTGACGTCGCGTTTTTTATTGAAGGTCGTCAAGTCTCGCAGGGCTTTTTCTTCTGCGTAATCGTTGAGGCGGTTTTCCGCCTGTGCCACAAGGTTTTCATTGCCGTTAAAGCTGACGCGCCGCGCACCAAGAAAACTTTTGCTGAAATAAGGGTCGTCAAGCGAAGTGATGCGCACTGTTGTGCGGCGATGTGGGCTGTGTATAAATTTGCCGTCACCCACATAAATGCCGGTATGGTAACCGCGGCGCGGATGGCGGAAGGCGACGATATCACCGGCGCGCATATCTTCAATCTTCCCAATTTGCCGACCTATGCCGGATTGTTCCCTGGCTGTACGGGGCAAAGCCACCCCTACGCTTTTGTAGGCCCAGCTGACAAAGCCCGAGCAGTCAAAACCACCTGGGGTGGTACCACCGCGCACATAGGGCACACCGATAGCCGACTGCGCTTTGCGCAACAGACGAAGACTGGCCTGAGACTGTTTTTTGTCGAAGGCGGCTTCATAAGAATGGTGGAATTGCGCGTTGCGCACGTCTGCCTGCTGAGAACCCTGTTTTGCCGCACAGCCGAAAATGAAGCTCACCCACATCAACAGTGCGCACATTCTCAGGTGTTTTACCATCCGTACTCCTGTTTCTTGCGCCCCTAACCAAGCGCTGCACTGAAACCCGGAGCAACGGCAAACATAGTTTTACTCCGGCTGTCTTTCAGGTTCTTAATCCGGCAATGTGTCCAGCATGTCATCGACGGTGCGGATGATTTTTGTGTTGGCCTTAAAGCTGCGCCGTGCGAAGTCATCCTTCATACCTACGGAATAGGCATTCAGTGCGCCTGCGCGCCTGGCTCAGGCTTTCGGTAACGCCGTTCATTTCCGTGAGCCAAATTAGCACAAACAGTTTTCAGGCGCAAACAGTTTTTCAACGGTCGGCACGATATCTATATCTTGGAGTTTATGGTGATTCGCCGTGCGTTTGCCCTGCGGCGGCGCGATTGACGCTACGTTCTATACGGGCGAAGGCATTGTGGCTGTGGATGGACTCCATGCTCTCCACTTCCACGCTGAACCACTCCACGTGCTCATGTGCGGAAAGCCGTTGCGCCACATTACGCACGACATCTTCCACAAATGCCGGGTGAGCGAAGGCGTGCTCGGTGACGAATTTCTCGTCTTCGCGTTTGAGCAGGGTATACACGGCTGAAGAGCCGGATTCTTCAGCCATTTCAATAAATTCTTCCAGCCAGGAAAAAACGGCCATGCGCACGTTCATACGCACAATGGCGCGTTGGCTGTGCGCACCATCACGGCTGATTGCCTTTGAGCAGGGGCAGACCGTCATCACTGGCACATCCATTTCCAGCAGAAAGGACTGTCCGTTTTCATCCAGTTCGCCTGTTAGGCGGCATTCGTACGGCACAGAACTTTTGCTGCCTGAGGCGGGGGCAGTCTTGCGGATGAAATAGGGAAAGCAAAAACGCGCATAGGCTCGTTGCGCGCCCAGACGGTTTTTAATGTTTTCCAGCAATCGGCGCACAGACTGATAGTTTATTTCATCGTCCCACGCGTTCAACGCCTCCACAAAGCGGCTCATATGGGTACCCTTGAAGGCCAAAGGTAGGTCAACGCCCAGGTCCACCAAAGCCACTGTCCGTTGCGTGCCCTTTGAGCGGTCGCGCACGAGAAGCGGCAGCTTGAGATCGCGTATGCCTGCCCTGTCAATATTCAGGGGGACGGCGGGGCTGTAATTTTGCACGTCTTCCATCACGCCAGATCCTGTCCTGTCGTGGTTAGAGTGAATGTGCCGTGTTTGACGCCCTTGCAGGAGATCAGCCTGTCGGCAAGCACGCGCACACGTGCGCCTTGCCCTTTGATTACAAGAACTTCAAGACAGTTGTGATGGTCAAGGTGCACGTGCAGTGTAGTTACAATAATATCATGGTCGCCGTGCTGAATGTCCATAAGCCGCCGTGCAAGGTCGTTCTTGTGGTGGTCATATACAAGCGTCAGTGTGCCGGCCTGTTCGCCCTGGGCATCCCGCCAGGTTTCTTCTACCAGAGCCTTTCGGATCAGATCCCGTATAGCCTCAGAGCGGTTTGAGTAGCTTTTGCGGCGGCAAAGCCCGTCGAACGGCTCCAGCAGAGCTTCATCCAGCGAAACGCCAAAACGCGCCAGTTTGCCCATAGCTTTTACCCGTTGTGAAATAAGTCGTCCCATGCTGAAATTATCGAAAGAATAACCAAATGTGCCTGTTCTGTACAGGAAAATTGAGACGGGCGCGTCAGTGTGACTCATCGCGCATTGTCACTTCGCCGGGCTTCTGTTATGGTGGAGCATTGCAGAATTGCTGGAGCACGCATGGGGCAGGATATCTTTGATCTGAGTATTGTTCTTGTTCTGATTTTTTTTGCCGGGCGGGGTTTTGTGCGGGGTTTTGTGGGAGAACTGGCCGGTCTTGTTTCTCTTGTGGGCGGCTTTTGCGCCGCGCGCACGTGGCACCCCTTGCTAGCCCCGCGCCTTACGGCCATCAGTGACCCTGCTTGGCGGGTTATTGCCGCGTATGTGCTTATTTTTCTGGGTGTTATTCTTCTTGTGGCTTTGTTGGCCCGAGTGCTGCAAAAAATTCTTACATTTTCCTTTGTTGCTTGGGCGGACAAATTGGCGGGAGGGCTTACCGGACTAGCCAAAGGCGTTTTGCTGTGTGCGCTGGCGCTGCTTGCGCTGCAAAAATTTTTCTACAACGAACCCTTTATGCAGCAATCGCGCGTGCTGCCCTATTTTAACGCGCTGATGGAACAGACGCGGGGCTGGTTGTCTCAGGACATGCCTGCCCGACTTGGCATTTAACGGATCTGACTCCGTGACGCCTGGAACCGGCCCTGATTCATCAATGTTTATTAAGCGTGGTGGAAGTATGGAAAACGCCTTGGAAGAACTTCTGGCAGTTATTGACAAGCTGACCGGACCTGACGGTTGTCCTTGGGACAGGGAGCAAACGCCGGAAAGTCTGGCGGATTATATTATTGAAGAAAGCCATGAACTTGTCAGTGCCATCCGCTCCGGCGACCTCGCCGATATTTGTGAAGAAATGGGGGATGTGGCGTTTTTACTACTTTTTGTCAGCCGATTGTATGAAAAACGGCGGGCATTCAGTTTTGGCGACGCGTTAAACGGTGGCAGGAAAAAGATGCTGCGCCGCCATCCGCATGTTTTCAGCGACACGGTTTTCAACGATCCCAACGAACAGATGAAAGCCTGGGAACAGATCAAAAGAGCGGAACAGGCTGACGCAGGCAGACAGCAGGGGATTTTCGCCAGCCTGCCGGACTCTCTGCCAGCTCTGATCAAAGCCTATCGTATTCACTCCAAAGCCGCGTGTGTCGGTTTTACTTGGGGAAACGATGCAGATGTGGAACAGCAGGTGGAGGCTGAATGGCTGGAATGGCTTGACGCCGCCACAAATGGTGACGGGAGTGACCGCATGCGTGAATTGGGCGACCTGCTTTTCATTATTATTGAGATGGGCCGTCGCAAGGGCATCAAAGCCAATGAAGCACTGGATCTGGCGGTGAGGCGTTTTTTGCGACGGTTCGCTTTTATGGAGAAAAAAGCCAGCGAGCGCAGTCAGGATTTTGCGACTCTGACGCTGGAGGAAAAAGACGCCCTGTGGAATATGGCCAAGGCAGAGGAAGTCTCTGCCCCACAAGCGTGACGGAGCCGTGCCGGTGCTGTCAATAGTGATGCTGGCATGTCACGGCCGTTTTATCGCGAGCGCGGCGCGTGTCACGACTGTTTTGCTGCTGATATTGGCTGTTCTGACGGCCTGTGCGCCGCGCCGGCACGCCGGCGCGCCCGGAAAAGCTTTTGCACATGCCAGCACGAAAAAAGAGCTGCCGAGGGCAGAACCAGCGTATTTGCAATGGCTTGAGCGGCAATCTATGCTTGGCACCGCGCCGCAGCTGACAGCCGGAATTTCCGGAACGCAGGTGCTCTGGCGCAACAGCGCCGTCTCGCGCCGCGCGCCCGTGCTGCTCAGTGCGGCGCCCAACTGGTTCAGCGTCAATCCCCATACTGTCAGCGCCGGACAGCCGGTTTTCAAAGCGCTTGCCTCTCCGGATTTTCTGGATTTTTTGTCCAAGGCGGGCATGAACGGGCTGTATGTGGCCCCCAGCGGCGAGCGCGGCGATATATGGGGGAATTTAACGTCGGTGGCATCGGACAGGGATAACATCACATCCTTTCATTTTGATCCGGTTCTTGGTGACGAGGCGGACTTTGAACAGCTGGCGGAACGTCTTGACCAACTTCAAATACAAATGGGCGGCGATCTACCCCCGGCCGCTACCGGGCTTGGGCCGGATTTTATGCTTCAGGCGCGACAAGCTGCCCGCTTTGACGGTGTCTACGCCATGGTTTCAGCGCCGCAAAAAAAATGGAACCTGCTGCCAACGGCGCAGTCTGAATGGGATTGCCGTCCTCTCATGCCTGAAGTGGTAACGAGCTTTGCGCAAGACGGTCTTTTGCCGGAACTGACCCGCGATCTTCTGCCCTGGGCCACATCAGGCGGCTGGGCCGTTACCGGGGAAGTGCGCGGAACTGACGGACAGACGCGGCGCTGGATATACCGTTACAGCGGCGACGTTTCGCGGCCTGTGCTGCTCTGGCAGGATCCTTCAGGACATGCCCGCCGCATTTTTTCGGCTGCCGTTATCCGACATACGGGCATGCAAAGGCAAACGTTGACGGGTGTCAAGCTGGAAACCCTGATGGGGCTTGACGCGCGGCAGACGTCTTCCGTCAGTAAGGGATCTTCACAGGACGCGGGAAGCGGAATCGTGATGTGGAACGAACTGTCGCCTGGGCCTGAAGCTCTGAATGATATCGGTCGTGAGACGCATCGCTACGGCGGTTGGATTGTGCAGGCCGATGTACTGCCTCCCTCGCTTACTGCCTCTGTGCTTGCCGCGTCTGTGGATTTTACAAGAGACACAATCGCCGCGCCCGCCGCGGCGTATGCCCTGCTCAGCGCCGATGCGGCGCCGCTTGCTGCGTTGTTGCGGGTATCCTTGGCGGCGGGGGTAGACCACAGCCGTATTGCGCGCGGTCTGAATGACTGGCAGCATGTCGATTGGCGGCCTTTGCTGGACTTGCCGACAGGCCGCAATCTGGCGCAAAAGGCCCAGAATCTTTCCGGCGGATCGCCTGACGATTTGCGCAGTTGGTCAACGCCGGCCTCTGTCGCCGCGCGCGCGTTGCATTTTGATGCGGCACAGGCTGCAAGCCCCGATAACGCGGAGATTATGCGCAGAACCTGTTTTTCTTTGCTCGCCTGGCGGACCGGCCTACCGGGGCTTGTCTTTGTCAGCCCGCAGGATTTGACAGGCACGCTTGATCTGGCAGTGACCCAAGATGGCTTCCCGGCAAGTTTCGGCGCGGCGCCGCTTTGGCAGGCGAACGGGCTTTCCCGGCAGGGCAGGCCGCAGGCACGTTTGCTGTTCGGCGCATTGCAGAATCAGTGGGCGGACGACACAAGTTTTTTGCAAAGTATGAGCCGTGTTATGCGCGTCCGCCAGCAGTCGGGGCTGGCTGAGGGGCGCCTGCTGGCGGTGTTGTCTGGACCTTCTGGCTGTATTGCCGCGTTCAGCAGACTGCCGGACGGCAGGCATTGGCTGCTCGCCACCAATTTTTCCGCAGAGCGCCGCCTTTTTCCTGTGCGTTTGCCTGCCGGCATAGTGGCGGACGTCGCGCGCGATGTTTTGGATCACCAAATACTGCCTCTGCACGGAGGCATGCTTGAACTTGTGCTTGACGCCCGTCAGTCCCGGCATATTTTGCTTGGTAAAGAAGGGGCAAAATTTGAAGGGGCGACGTCATGACACAGGAAAATTCTGCTGTTGAATCCGGCACGGCTGAACAGGCGTTGCCGTAGTGCAGTTGCAGCGTCATCTGAGCCGTTCTTCTTTGCGTCTTTGCTTGCAGCGACAGGCTAGTGAGGCTACCAAAGAAAAAAACACCGCAGAGAAAAGAAATTCAAATCTTATCCTGTCGGCTGTTTCCACTTGGATATTGCGGAAATACAAACGGAAGAAGGCAAGCTATACCTTCTCTGCTGTATAAGATTCATACGGTTTTAACAGATAACGGCATTTAGTCCTTTATCTTCAACTTGTCGCCATTTTGCTCTGGTTAAAATGAATGTCGACAGAACATAGTGTTTTTTGCTTCTTTTTAGGCGAAATTTGCCCTTTCTCTTGCCAGACGATCAAGAAAGACAAGCAAATCGTCTGGCTGGCCTTGTTTGTAATCTCCGGGATAGAGAAGGGCGGACATGTAAAAAACGGAGTTAAGCTGCAGGGCGTTTCGCGCACCGGTGGCAAAGCGGCTGAGAGCTGACGCCAGATTAAAACGGAGTTCCCCCGGCAGTGGTTCAAGCAGAGTTTTTGCATCCTCGTGCAGAGTTGATAAAAGTTCTGCCTTGTCGCGCATCTTTTGATTGTGACCCTCTGTGTCTCCCGCATCAAGACACCTCAGCGCGCTGGCCTCCACTTCCATAATGCGGGAATGTCTCTCTCGAAGCCATTGGACAAGTATGTTCAAATGTACGGCAACCTGATCAGTCATGATGTTTTTCCATGCTTTTTTAATCCCAGTGGCGCTTGTCTTCAATAGGCCGAATCTGCGGCGGCAGGCTGCCGGGCGGCAGTATCAGTAATTTGGGCCGCAATTTAATTTTATCACGGAACTGGTGCAGCAGTTCATCTTCCCGTTTAAAGCCGCTTGTTTCAATAAAGAGCGTCATTTCATCCATGCCGCCTGGGTTGGTAACTTCAATAACCCAGCGTTTTATCTCTTCAAAACGGCTCAAAACCTGTTCAACCTGATGCGGATAAACAAACATGCCCATGATGCGGGCTGTTGTGTCAACTCTGCCTACAATGTTGCCCAGTCGCGGACTTGTCCGGCCGCAGGGGCAGGGGCTGCGGTTAATATAAGAGAGATCTCCCGTGGCAAGGCGTATCAGCGGATAAGTCTTATTAAAAGCTGTGACGACAATTTCCCCGACTTCGCCGTCCTTCAGCGGGATGCCCGTATCAGGGTGGCATATCTCCACATAGCAGCGGTTTGCTATATGCAGTCCGGATTTGTGAAAACATTCATAGCCGATACAGCCCACGTCAGCCGTGCCGTAGCCCTGACGCATAATCAAGTCATATTTTTTTTCCATCTGGGAGCGCATTTTTTCAGAAAGCCGCTCGCCTGTAACCAGCGCAATTTCCAAAAAAAGATCCTTGCGCAGATTGAGTCCTTTTTCTTCGGCTTTTTGCGCAAGGTGCATAAGAAAACTTGGCGTGCCGACATAACCGGAGACGCGCAGTTTCTGCATGATGTCAAGTTGCGTTGCTGCCTCTGATGGGCCGGCGGGTATGACGACGCAGCCCAGATTACGCAACGGCTCTTCAAATATCAGACCGGCCGGCGAAAGCTGGTAGTTGAACGTGTTCTGCACAGCGTCCCCTGGTCGAAACCCAACGGCATAGAGCGCTTCCGTATATCCCCAGTAGTCTTCCCCGCGGTCTTCCGGGTCGAAAATGGGGCCGGGCGAAAGGAAAACGCGTTTAAGGTCGCCGATATCCTTTGTTAACAGCCCGCCAAGCCTCGGGCCCATGGATTGCAGAAAAATCAGTTCCTTTTTTTTCAGAATAGGAATGTGCTTTATGTCCGAGAGGGATTTAAATTTTTCGACATTGAACTGCGCGCGGTCAAAGCGTTTTTTCACGTCTTCGGAATGGCGGTAGGCGTAGAAAAGCAGATCTTTAAGCTGTACAAGGCAATATTGTCGGCGTTCGCCTTCATCATACACTTCACGTCGACTGTAGATGCCTTCTGTGCGGTCTTTACGTGTCATAGTCTTTGCCTCGAAAGGATGGTGAAATGGCTGGACTCTATGCGATGAGCGCCATATTGCAAGCCGTTATTTATCGCCTTATTCTACAGTGACACTTTTAGCCAGATTGCGCGGCTGATCAACATCCTTGCCCAGATAGTCCGACATTTCGTAACTGAAAAGCTGAAGAACCGGTAAAATCATGAAGCCGACAAGAGGTGCCGCCACACGAGGAATTATCCATATTTCGTCTGCAGCCAGTTCCATGCCTTCATTTGTCAGCGCAATAATTTTGCCTTGGCGCGCCTGCACTTCGGCAATATTAGATTTGACCTTGGGGAAAAGTGCATCGTCCGGCGCAAGGGCAAAAGTGGGGAACAGTGTGTCAATAAGGGCTATAGGGCCGTGTTTCATTTCTCCTGCAGCATAGCCCTCCGCGTGAATATAGGAAAGTTCTTTGAGTTTTAAAGCCCCTTCCAAGGCCAGCGGGAAACAATGCCCACGACCGAGATAAAAAAAGTTCCGTGCCTGCGAGTACTTGCGTGACAGTTGGCGCGCTTTTTCGTGCATTGACGGCAGATGCGCGTCAAGCAGGGCCGGCAGGGTCTCCAGAATGGTGATCCATTTACGGCGCTGGCCTTTTGTCAGTGCGGCTGCATTATTGCGCCGGCCACTCCAATATAGGGCCAGCAGGGCCAGCATCAGCATCTGGCTGCACATTGCCTTTGTTGACGCAACGCTGATTTCAGGGCCGGCCTGCGTGTATATTACTGCTGAGGCCTCGCGTGCCATTGACGAACCGACCATATTACATAGGCAAAGCACGGTTGCGCCATGATCACGGGCAATACGCAGGGCGGCAAGAGTATCTGCCGTTTCTCCGCTCTGGCTGATCACCAGCATCATGTCATCCGTCTGCAGCAGCGCATCTCTGTAGCGAAACTCTGAGGCTATTTCCACCTGCACCGGGACATGAGCCCAGTGTTCCAGCAGGTGTCGGCCCCAGAGCGCTGAATGGTAGGATGTGCCGCAGGCTACAATGTGCAAGCGCCTGGGTATGGGAAGATCTTCCAATTCTGGCAGAAGAACCGTGTCGCGCCCGGTAGTTATCCGTCCTGCCAGCGCATCTGTGACGACGCGCGGCTGCTCAAAAATTTCCTTAAGCATGAAATGGCGGAATCCGGCTTTTTGCGCGGCCTGCATATCCCACAGTATTGTCTGCGGATCATGCTTGGCAGGCTGTAAATCTGCAAGACGCATAATTTTGTAGTCCGTAGCTGTGGCTTGCACAATGTCGCCATCATCCAGAAAAATGACCCGCCGTGTGTAGGGCAAAAAAGCCGGAATGTCGGAAGCCACAAAATTTTCACCTGTACCGAGACCGAAAATGAGCGGCGCGGACATGCGCGCCGCATAAAAGCAGCCGGGGGAGTCGCGTTGTATGAGGCAAACGGCATAGGCCCCGTGAGCCTCTCGCAATGCGGCAGCCAGCGCATGTAACAAATCCGGCTCGCTCTTGCGGCGTTCAGCAATCAGGTTGACGAGGACTTCAGTATCTGTCTCAGAATGAAAGATATAGCCTTTTGTTGTGAGATCTGCTTTGATTTCCTGATAGTTTTCAATAATGCCGTTGTGTGCTATAGCCAATGCGCCGTCATTGGAGCAATGCGGATGGGCATTTCGCTCAGCGGGTACGCCATGCGTGGCCCAACGTGTGTGACCAATCGCGCAGGTGGCTGTTGTGACAGGCTCGTCAGCCAGTTTCTCCTCAAGAGCGGCCAGTTTGCCCTTGGATCGTATGACACGCAGATCATTCTGTCGCACAAACGCCACTCCTGCGGAATCATAGCCGCGGTATTCCAGACGACGCAGCCCTTCTATCACGACCGGCACTGCGGGCCTGCGCCCTGCATACCCGATTATGCCGCACATATAATTTCTCCCGTTTTATCGTTCAGTATCAGGTTGATTATGATTATAAGCCGTTTCGATCAACAACATCCTGATTGAGAACTTCCACTCTGGCTTTTGAAAGAAGGTTGAGCATGAATACCTGGGCCAGACCGTCAACGCGTTCTCTGGCGACAATATTGCCCATCAGGCTTTTTATGCCGTTCCATTCTTTGATGTCCGGCTCTTCAACGGTTTCAACGCGGCAGAGCAGTGCGCCCAGGCCTTCCGCATTGTTGTTAACGGTAAAGACCGTGGGCAGCCAGACGCCGGGATCTGCCGCAAAAACGGCTTTTGACAAGTCCGAATTGGGGGCAAAATCCGGTAAATCACCGCCTCTTTGCACAGATGCGGTTTTGATTTGCAAATTTTTGTTGCTTTTTGCACTCCTAAGTGCGTCTGTCAGTTCTTTGCTGATAAGGGTGGCGCTGTCTTGCGCTGATTTAAGCGCGCTTACCGCATTCATACGTGCAAGGACTGTGCTTTTCACGGCATTGAGCTGTTGCACAGCGGCAGGCTCTGTTTTCAGTATTCTGACTGCCAGATAATTGGCGCCAGCTTCCAAAATTGTGTCAATCGGCGTCCCTGCGCTGCTGGCAATCAGCAGGGCGGCAGTCTCGGTTGAAAGGCCAAGCGTTTTTTCCAGTTCCACCTGGGTTGCGAGACCAGTCTGTTGCGCCGTCAAACCAAAGCGGGCCGCGCTCTGGTTGAGAGGTTTATTGATGATGTTATCTTCCATCAGGCTGTCCAGAATCTCATGGAGTTTGTCGGCGTCTTGTTTTGCGGTCTCTGCTACTGCGGAATCTGTATTCTTTAGGGCCGATTCCGGTTTGACAAGTACATATTCAATATCAACCTTGGGAGGCACTTGAAAGTCCTGCTGATGAGCATCGTAAAAAGACTGAATCTCTGTATCAGTAGGCGATACTGGGACGGTAAAATTTTTTGCGGGCAGAAAAATATAGCTGATCAAACGTTTTTCACGAAGAAAATTGTAGCATTTTTTCGCTTCATCCATATCTGTCCAGACCGGAGCTGTGAGCATGGCATAAATTTTGTCACGCAACAGCGAAGCACTCATATTCTGTTCATACTGGTTTATGTTGAGCCGTTGAGCAGAAAGGATGCGTTTGTATGCTTCAGGATCAAAGCGCCCCTCTGCGTTCTGGAATGCCTTGATTTGTCCCACAGCCTGACGCAGTTCAACGGGAGATATCGTTATGCCGGTTCGGGCGGCCTCTTGCACCAGAAGCAGCTGAAAAACAAGATCTTGAAGCACCTGTCGACCCAGATGCGCCACTTTCAGCTGCTCGCGTGTCAGATCGGGATTCTTGCTCAAGGCAGCTTCTTCCGCGTTTCTATACGCCCGTTCAAACTGTTGAATATGTATGGAGTCGCTGTTGACGGTAGCAACCGTGTTGACGGAATTTCCGTCACTAAAACTGCCGACTCCCCAGAAAACAAAAACCAGAATGATGATGCCGAAAGCCAGTTTAATGCCGAAAGATTGGGCGTTGGAACGTATATAGTCAAGCATGGGAACTCCGGTTCACTGAATTTTATTTTTACAGAATTTTCTATATAAAAGAATTTTCGAATGGATGGACTTCAGCAAAAATTTCGGCGTGCTCATCAAGGAATTTGCGTTTGCTTGCCCACGCCGTTTTGTGTTTGCTCTGGATGGAACACGGCCTATAGCCAGATAGTCCCGGAAATGACCTGCGAACCGAATTACGACGAAACGGTGGCCGCTGTCAGAAAACTGAAAAGCTGGTCCGAGCACTGTTTTGACCGGCTTTTCTATGCCTATTTGCCCATAGCGTTCATAAAGTCTTTATTGGATTTTGTGCCTCGCATTTTGTCCAGAAAAAACTCCATGCTGTCAATGGATGACATGGGGGCCAGAATTTTGCGCAAAATCCAGACACGATTGAGCACATCCTCCGGCAGGAGCAGGTCTTCTTTGCGTGTGCCGGTGCGATTGATGTCAATGGAGGGGAACACACGTTTTTCAGAAAGATGACGATCCAGATAGATTTCCATATTGCCGGTACCTTTGAATTCCTCAAAAATCACTTCGTCCATACGCGAACCGGTATCAATCAGCGCTGTCGCTATAATTGTCAGACTCCCGCCCTCTTCAATATTACGCGCCGCGCCGAAAAACCGTTTGGGTCGTTGCAGGGCATTTGTATCCAGACCGCCTGAGAGGACACGGCCAGACGAAGGTGTTACCGCGTTATAGGCGCGGCCGAGGCGGGTAATGGAGTCAAGCAGAATAACCACATCGCGCTTGCGCTCCACAAGGCGTTTTGCTTTTTCCAGCACCATTTCACAAACCTGCACGTGTCGCTGTGGTGGTTCGTCAAAAGTGGAGCTGATGACTTCCGCCTTTTTAACCGTACGCTCCATATCCGTGACTTCTTCAGGGCGCTCGTCAATAAGCAGTACAATGAGGTAGACGTCAGGATTATTAGCGTTAATTGCGTTAGCAAGCGACTGGAGCAGAATGGTTTTGCCGGTTCGCGGCGGTGCCACAATCAGTCCGCGCTGACCACAGCCGACGGGCGCCATGATGTCAATAACGCGGTTGGAGAGATTTTTATCGCCGTTTTCCATAATGAGCTGCTGGTCAGGATATATAGGCGTAAGATTGTCAAAAAGGACAAGATTTTTTGCGTGTTCCGGCGGTTCAAAGCCGATTTCCGTGACTTTGAGCAGAGCAAAGTAGCGTTCACCTTCTTTGGGGGGGCGTATCTGGCCAGAAACAATGTCGCCTTTGCGCAAGGAAAAACGGCGTATCTGTGAAGGAGAAACATAAATATCGTCAGGCCCAGGCATATAGCTGCACAACGGCGAACGCAGAAAACCGAAACCGTCGGGAAGAATTTCCAGAACGCCATCGCCGTAAATAGCGCCGTTTTGCGAAGCGCAGGTCGAGAGTAGGGCAAAAATCAATTCCTGCTTACGCATGGAACTGGCGTTTTCAATCTCAAACTGTTCAGCGAGCTCCATCAGCTCTTGCATGCTGCGTGTTTTGAGATCTGTGAGACTCATGACGCTGTCTGTCAAAATGGCTGGAGATGCTTTCTTTTTCCACATAACTATCCAATTTTTAAATAATACGAAATAAACCGTCAGCAGAGCCACCAGGCACAGGGGGTATTGAGATAGAATAGTAAAGGAACAAAAATGGCGTGTGCAGAAGCGATTACCGTATCTTTTTCCTTATGGCAAGAAAAATCTGTGCAGAAGAGATTCACTTTTTCAATGAGTTGATGCCGGTAATCCATTGTTCTTGTTTAGCCAACACATCAAAATCATCACAAAGGTGAAACGCTCCTGTGCAGAACTGCTAATACAGAATAAAAGAATGGCATTTTGTCAGACAGACTGATCGGCAGCGCTGTCACCGTCTGTCAGCGGCCATGCTTTTTGACGACAGAATTGGACGTAAATTTCAAAGAGTTCTGATCGTAGTGCATCTTCAGTGGTATTGAGCACTTCAGCCAGTTCACCTGTAACGAGACTCATGGCCTGTTCTTGCAGTCGGCGTTCACCGAAGGAGAGTTCTTTCGTTTTTCCAATCAGCAGCAGTTCTCTCAGAACCTCGGTAACCACCAGAAGATCAGGGCTTTTCAGACGATCGGAATATTCACGGAACCGACGGTTCCAATTCTGTCCCGTATACACAATTTTATCCGTATCATTGCGCAGACTGTCAAGCATGCCGATCGCTCTTTGAGATGGCACCAGAGGGCGCAGGCCGACTTTGAGCGCATTGTCCACAGGCACCATCAGGGTAATGTTGTTCGCACGGATGCGGACTATGTAAAATGAACACGGAACGCCATTGATATGCTGGCTGTCGATGCGTTCTATTTTACCCACGCCCTGTGCTGGATAAACTACAAGTTCGTTCGGTGTGAACATGATTTTACCACGCGCGCTATACTTGCTGATTACTGAGTTGGCGCGATTATAAAGACATTTATAATCCATGAATTATACAGAACAAATTAGAAGAAAATCAACTGTACAACAAATATTACGCCATTTGCGGGTAACAGTCCAGATAAAAAATAAAAAAATTTATGTATGCTGGGGTATTGATACCTTAACCTAATACAGGTTATCAGATTTTTGTTGTGTTGTCATCTGCCGTTTGCGTTGAGGCGCCGCGCGCCGTTCTGGCTGCAGCGCCCATGCCTTTGCCTGCAAAGATAAACAGGACGTCAAGCGCCTTGGGCAGCATGGCGTCCAGAAGGGCCGCATCCGCAGTGTCTGGACGGCCCAGGACCCAGCCGAGTACGCTCCCCCTGTACGGCGGGTGGCCGATGCCCATACGCAGCCGGCAAAAATCCGGCGTGCCAAGTGATTCCGTGATGGATTTAAGACCATTGTGCCCGGCATTCCCACCGCCGCGTTTGAAGCGCAATGCCCCGGCAGGGATGTCCAGTTCGTCGTGGGCCACGAGTAGATGATTGGTTGTAAGCTTGTGCCAGGCAAGCAATGGTTGTATGCAGCATCCGCTTGAGTTCATAAAAGTCAGCGGTTTCGCGACAAGCCAAGGGCCGCCCAAATGGTGCAGTCGGACGCGAAAGAGTTCGCAGGAAAATTTGGTGCCGTTCATCAGGTCAACGCAACCTTCACGTTCGGCCAGTCCGATGAGCATGGAAACAAAGGCAAAGCCCATATTATGCCTTGTGGCTTCATACTCGCGTCCAGGATTGCCAAGGCCTACAAGCAGACCTTTATAGTCCATCCCCGGCTCCTCGGCGCGTAAGCCGCAGCGGCAGTTGCAAGCTGGCACAGGCTGTCGCGATAATGCAGGCCATATACCTGCAAAGCGGCGGGCACATGGCGGCCAGATGCCCGCCGTCGGGCAGCCAGATCATGGTTTTGTGCGGCGCGTCCAGCAGGTTGAATGTTTCATTTATGAGCTCTGGCGTAAACAGGGCGTCGTTGCGCGCATTAAAAAAATACAGTGGACAGCGCAGATGTGGAGACAGCGTCGCGTTGAAAAGACCGGCCAGAAATGCGAGGGGATAGCTCCAACGCATTTTTGAAAAATCAATGGATGTGCATTGCGCGCCTGCGCTGATGCGACGCAGAGAGAGATAGGCCGCCACAGGTATTGGCAGCCAGGGGAGGAAACGGGCCATCAAGTTGATAACGTTCATCAGACGTTCACGACGCCCGGCAAATGCGCGGAAGAGCGTCAGGCTGGCAGCCTTGGCCTGCTGCGGCAGGACGCCGCTGATAGGAAATACCGCCGTCAGTTTGTGAGATGCGGAGGCGTGGGCAAGGGCCAGTATGCCCCCCTGACTGTGCCCGCAGACAGCAGGGGATGTAAACCCAGCGTTGGACAGCCATTGTTCTGCGTCCAGCCCGTCGTGCAGCAGATCGTCAAAACTGAACGATGACGTGTGCGGGTTAAGACCATGGCTGGTCAGATGCAGGGCGGCTACTGTTAAACCTGCTTGATGCAGGGCCGAAAGTAATGGCCTGTACTGAAAAGGTGATGACATGGTGCCGGGATAGAATAGCAGTGCCCCGGCGTTCTCGTTTGGCCAAAGTTCAATGGTCAGTTGTCGGCCATGCTGCCGCAACGTGTGGCTGCGTATGGTGTATTTCGGCATGGGCGCAATGTCAGATGTGGCTGGTATAATAAAGGCCGACACTTTTGTAGCGCTGGCTGGTCTACTGGAGTGGGAACATTAGCCCGCAACAGGTGCACTCTGCTCGTCCGCGCCGCTTTCTTCAATATCTTCCTTCGACTTTGTCAGAACGCTGACTAAAGCATAATTGCTGTCGCATACGGCACTCACATTGGCCGGCAGTTGCAGATCCGCAACAGTAACCGTATCGTTAATATTCATATCAGACACGTCAATAGTAATTTTTTGCGGCATGTCCATCGGCTTGCTGGCAAGGCGGATGCTTTTGCGATACGTTTCCAGTATCCCTCCCAGCTTGACGCCGCGGGAACTCCCCACAAATTCCAGCGGCACATCCACCTTGACTGCCTTGTTCAGATCAACGCCATAAAAGTCAATGTGCGTGAAACATTTTTTGTAAGGATGACGCTGCACGTTCCAGAACAACACAGGATGAGTTGTCTTTTGTCCGTTATCGTCAATCTCAAGATTGAAGACCGTTGTGCGGCCCATTTCACCGTAGATTTTTTCAAGCGGCAGTTCAAGCGCATGCACTGAAATATTGTCTCCTTTGGCAGTATAAAACACGCAGGGAATAAGATGTTGCGCCCGCAGACGCCCACTGGGGCCTTTGCCGTGATGTTCGCGTTTTTGCACGCTCAATGTTTTGTCAATGCTCATGGATGTCTCCTTTAAACAAACAGTACACTCACCGATGACCCGGTATGAATGTTGTGAATGGTTTTTCCAAGAAGCGCCGCAACGGAAATGACCTTAAGTTTTGGACAGCGCTCAATTTTGTCGTCAAGGGGAATGGTATCTGTTACAATAACCTGGGAAAGGGTCTCCGTAGCATTTATACGATCAATAGCCGGGCCGGAAAGCACAGGATGCGCAGCACACGCAACGATTTTTTCGGCACCGTATTTGAGCAGCACTTCAGCCCCGGCGCAAAGCGTGCCTGCCGTGTCAATCATATCATCCACGATAATGGCGACCCGCCCTGCCACCTCTCCAATGACGTGCACGGCTGTAGCCTGATTGGGACGGTCCCGTCGTTTGTCCACAATGGCGAGGGGGGCATTGAGTCGTTTGGCATACGCACGGGCGCGTTCAACGCCGCCGGCGTCCGGCGATACGATAACAATATTATTTTCACCCAGCTCCCGTAGGGGGGCAAGCATAACCGGCGCGGCAAAAAGATTGTCCACGGGACAATTGAAAAAACCTTGAATTTGACCGGCGTGCAGATCAATGGTAACAACACGGCCTGCCCCTGCCACACTGATGAAGTCGGCCACCAGTTTTGCGCTGATCGGTGCGCGCGGCGTAATTTTACGATCCTGCCTCGCATATGCGTAATACGGAATAACCGCCGTAATGCGTGCGGCGCTTGCCCGTTTGAGGGCGTCCAATATCAGGCAGAGCTGCATAAGATTCTTGTTGATGGCCGGGGGACAGGTCGGCTGTACAACAAATACGTCATCACCGCGCACATTATCACCGATTTCAATGCGCAATTCACCGTCGCTGAAGGTCGTGGCCAGCGTGGGTGTCAGCTGGCAGCCCAGATGGTCACAAATGGCCTTGGCCAGTTCCGGATTGGCAGATCCTGTAAGAATTTTCATGTTGCTGCACATCTGCCTCTTCACTCCATGAATCAGCTGTTGCTCGGGTAAGAATGCATCATTGTGGTACATTCAAAAAATTAAAATGGCTGGGATGGAAGGGATCGAACCTTCGTTTGACGGAGCCAAAACCCGTTGCCTTACCACTTGGCTACATCCCAGTGCTTCATAACGGCAGCAAAAAAACACGCTGTTGCCGCGTTCGCAAGGCTTTGGCAGCGTTTTTTGCAATTGCCGCTCCTGCGCGGCTGAACAGGCCAACCAAACTGGATCCACTGCCGCTCATGCATGCCGCGTCAGCTCCAAGGCACAATAAATCGGCTTTGATAGCCGCCAGTTGCGGATAGCGGGGAAAGACTGCCGCCTCCAGATCATTGCAAAATGCTTCAATGGACGTTTCTTTAAAAGAAAATTTTCTTTTATCTTTAGCTTGACGGTTTGTCAAGTTCTTTTGCTGCACAAGGTGGTTGGCCGTTCGCGCAAGCGCGTCATAGCGGGCATATGCCCACAGCGTGCTTATATGAATGTCAGGGCAGACCAGTACAAGGTAAAATCCAGAAAAGGTATCGTTGAGAGAGCTTAGTTTTTCTCCAATCCCATGTACACGGCACACAGTATTTTGTAGAAAAAAAGGCGTGTCCGCGCCAACAGACAGCGCCATGTTGCGCAAGGTTTTCTTGTCAAACGGAAATGCGCATGTGCTGTTGAGCCAGCGTAGCAGTGCGGCTGCGTCACTGCTGCCGCCACCAAGACCGGCACCTTGTGGAATGCGTTTGCGCAGTTCAATTTCAATGCCGGGAAGGGGCCCTGACGCTTGAGCAAACGCTGCCCATGCTTTCGTCAGTGTGTTGTCATTAGGGTCAATACCTGGCGTGTTGCAGCGCACAATCACGCCTGTGTGCCTCGTGTGCCGTATAATCAGGTCATCACAGGGATACGGCAGGGAATAAAAAATGGAATCCAGTTCATGGTAGCCGTCGGCACGCACGCCGGTGACGCGCAGGCCCAGGTTGACCTTGCAGCCGCATGTGATGCGTATACTGTTCGGCGTATTTTTGCGGCGCATTATTCTAAAAGTTCTATCGTCAATTGATCATTGGTGTATACACATATCTCCGACGCAATATGCATGGCTTCCCTAGCTATGGACTCTGCGTCAAGGCTGCTGTGCCTCAAAAGCGCTCTGGCTGCGGAGAGCGCGTATGGACCGCCACTGCCGATGGCCGTCACGTTGTCGTCTGGTTCAATAACGTCGCCTGTGCCTGAAAGAACAAGCAAATGTTTCCTGTCTGCCAGAAGGAGCATGGCTTCAAGTTTGCGCAGGTATTTATCTTTGCGCCAGTCTCTTGTCATTTCCACAGCGGCGCGCAGCAGGTTGCCGTGTAATTGTTTAAGATTAGCCTCAAAAAGTTCAAACAGTGTAAAAGCGTCTGCAGTTGCGCCGGCAAAACCCGCCAGTATCCGGCCGTCATTGAGGCGGCGAACCTTCTGGGCCGAGCGCTTCATAATCATGTTCTGTCCAAGAGTCACCTGACCGTCTCCTGCCATGGCAACGCGACCGTCGCGTTTGACCAGCAAAATGGTGGTGGCGTGCGTATCCATCATTGTTTATCCCATATTTCCTTGCGTTCTTTATACACTGCCTCCAGCCGATGAAAGGGGCGTTTGTCGACGGCGCGGTCAGCGAGATTTTTTGCTCTGGCAAAATAGAGTTCTGTCAATTTTTTGTTATTAGCGTACAATACGCTGTACGTCAGATGAATATATGCTTCCAGAGATTTGCCGGACTTGCCCAGAGAGTGGGCATACACCTCATGCGCTTCAGCGTCTTCCGGCACATTACGCAGCACATTCTCGTAATACTTGCCAGCCTCTGCCTGCCTGCCTGTTTCATCCAGCATTCGCGCATAGAAAAAGGCGGCCATATAATCATGTGAATCCAGACGAAGGGCTTTCAGCAGGAGGCCTTCCGCACGCTTCATATCTCCCTTGCGGAAGTGGAAAATGCCGGCCTCACGCAGCACCAGCGGATCTGCCGGAGAGACAGTCAGAGCTTCGTCAAAAACAGCCGCAGATTCCGGAATTTTGTTCTGACGGGCAAGTACAATGCCCCGTCCCATTAAAGCAAGGCCGTCTTTTTTGACGAAGCGTTGCAGCGCTGCCTGTTCGTCGCCGTAGCGTGCCCAGAGCATGGTTTTAACGCGCAGGAAACGTTGATTGTCACAAGTGCGGTTTTTTACGGTAAGGGGCATGGTGGCGATGCGGGCCTGCAGTCCGTTGACTCTGTCACTGATGGCTGGATGCGTGGAGAGGTAAGTCGGTACAGATGTTCCGCTCATCCAGCTTTTTTGTCTGAGCACCTTAAAACCGCCTATCATGCCGTTTGGCGGATACCCGGCGGCCACAAGATATTGCAGGCCGATCTGGTCGGCCTCATTTTCATCTATCCGGCTGTAGTTGAGCATGGCCGCCTGTCCGGCGCTCATAGCGCTCACGGCTACAGCACCGCCGGGACCCCCTGCAGCAACGCCTGCAATGGCCAGCAAGAGCGAACTGACAGTGACAAACTGCGCACGTTCCAAACGCGTGGCCACATGGCGTTGGGTAACGTGCGCCAGTTCATGCGCCAGGACTCCGGCGAGTTCGTCCTCACTGTTCAGATTCATAATCATGCCGGTAAATACAAAAACATAACCACCGGGCACGGCAAAGGCGTTCAGGGAGTTGTGCAGAATCACAGTTCCTTTAAAATTGTATGGTTGAGGAGGCATCGCAAGAACAAGGCGATCCAGCAGTTGGCCGACATACTCTGTTACTTCAGGATCCTCCACTACCGGCAAACTTGAACGGACCATAATGTCAAATTTATGGCCCATTTCCTTTTCATCTTTAATGCTGACCCCGCCGAAAAAAAATGCATGCGCAGGCGTAGCAATAAGTTGATGCCCAAGCAGGATCAACAGAAAACACAAAAGTAAAGCGCGGGCATGGCGGAGAAAGCGCAGGCGCATGTTGAAACTTACTCCATATCCCAGATTTGCCCGGTGATCGTGTCCCGCACTGTCACACCCATGGAAAGCAACTGCTT
This sequence comes from Desulfovibrio sp., assembly GCA_031260725.1. Classification (GTDB taxonomy): domain Bacteria; phylum Desulfobacterota; class Desulfovibrionia; order Desulfovibrionales; family Desulfovibrionaceae; genus Desulfovibrio. Next base: position 46,635 of record JAISKZ010000010.1, read on the forward strand.
GCGTAATTCATCAGATTGCATAAAATTTTTTTGTGCGCGGGCCTGTTCGCGCTGCTTCAGCAGGTTTGTTACGCCAGCTAGATCAAGATTTTTTCTTTTGGCGCGCATGGCGCGCAGGTCAGATAAAAAAACAGCTGGCTGTACGCCAAAAAGTCCCAACTGGCGATCCCAGTTTTGCGCGCGTTTCAGAAATTCCGTCAGTAGGATGCGGCATCCTTCGCTCGTGCGCAGATTTTTGTCTTCCAGCAGGCGATTGACAAGTCGCACCTGGGAAAAAACATGACCAAGAGCCTGAGCGGTGTTTATATCGTCATCCAGTGCGGCAACAAATGCCTGCGGCAGGGACGTCCATTCCTGCAGGATATCTTCAGGAAGAACAGCATGTTTCCATTTGCTTCCCTCAAGTGCGTTGTGGGCTTCATGGAGAGAGGCATAGACGCGGTGCAGGGCTTTCTCCGCCTCGTCCATGCTTTGTAGAGTAAAATCAATGGGACTGCGATAATGTTTGTCAAGCAGAAAAAAACGTAGTGTTTCAGGTAAATAGTTTTGCAAAATCTGTCGTATGGTTGTAAAGTTGCCCAAGGATTTGGACATTTTTTCCGCATTGATCTGCACAAAGCCATTGTGAATCCAGTATCTTGCCATTTCAGAGTGACAGACAGCCTCGGACTGGGCAATTTCGTTCTCATGATGTGGAAATATCAGATCCTGTCCACCGCCGTGTATGTCCAGCGGCAGCCAAGGAGCGCTCATGGCTGAACATTCAATATGCCAGCCAGGCCGTCCCTTCCCCCATGGGCTCTCCCAGAAAGGTTCATCAGGTTTGGCAGCCTTCCATAAGGCAAAATCCAGCGGATCGTCTTTTTCTTCGCCGGGCGTAACGCGCGCACCGGCGATGAGCTCGTCAGGGCTGCGGCCGGAGAGCCTGCCGTAGGACGGCCAGGCGCGTACACGGAAATAGACGTCGCCTGAGGGTGTTACATACGCCTTGCCTTCGGCGATCAGTGTAGAGCAGAGTTGCTGAATTTGCGTTATATATTCCGTGGCGCGCGGCTCCACGTCTGCGCGCAGCACGTTCAGACGATCCATATCGTTATGAAACGCATTGATATATGTGCTGGCCACTTCCTGCCAGTCACGGCTTTCTTTTTTTGCTCGTGCAATAATTTTATCGTCTATGTCTGTAAAATTACGTACAAAATGCAGGTCAAAGCCAAGATAACGCAGGCGACGCGCCAGTACGTCAAAAACAACGGCAGAGCGGGCGTGACCTATGTGACAGAAGTCATAGGCTGTGATGCCGCAGACATACATATTTACTTTGCCCGGATTTGCCGGAACGAATGCTTCTTTTTTCCTTCCCAGAGTGTTATACAACAGCATGATGAACCTTGAGGTTTTTATTGTTAACTGCCCGCGTCCGGGGCAAGCTGGTTGACGCGCCGCGCATGACGGCCGCCTGCAAAATTGTTTTCCAAAAAAGCGGCGACGATGGCGAAGGCAAGTTCCACTCCGGTGATTCTGGCTCCGAGGCAGAGTACATTAGCGTTATTGTGGCGGCGGGCAAGCTTTGCATGCAGTTCAGTAGTGCAGAGCGCCGCTCTGATTGCCGCATGCCGGTTGGCGGCCATGGACATGCCTATGCCGGAGCCGCAGAGCAAAACGCCTGTTTCTGTTCCAAATTGTACAGCGTTGCAGAGTCGGTGCGCAAATTGTGGATAGTCGCAACTTTCTTCTGAATAAGCGCCGTGGTCAATAATTTCGTAACCAAGTTCCGTTAAATGCCGCGCCAGTGTCATTTTTAGTTCAAAGCCGGCATGGTCCGCCGCAAGATGAACGCGTTGCATAAAACCTCCGGAAACATGCTTATATCAGGTTAAAAACGTTGGCTTTTGTATTGGGCCAAAGGCCAAAGCGGCGTGTTTTCGGGTAGCGCAAGCCGCATTTGTTCGTCAGTGAAGCGGATAGTCGGATTTTCTCTTTCTTTGATAAGCACAATGGCGCGTTTGCCGTTGTCGTTCGTCAGCGAAAGTCTGCGCGGCAAAGGGGGCGTGCTGTCGTTGTAAGCAATTTCCATTGTCCAGCCGCCGTCTGCGTGCCGGTCATCCCGCCAGAGAACAGGCAGGGCGTCTGTGTTCAGCGTCAGGCTGCCGCCTGACTTGTCGGTAAGGGTGTAACGCATCAGGCCGTTTTGCAGGCCGCCGCTGTCGTTGTATGTTGTTCCAAAAACAAGGGCATAACGACCATTCAGCAGGTTTGCCAGACGGTTGAGGTCAAAAGGCACCGGCATGCCCATCTGTGAAAGTGGTTTTGTCGCCCCTTGGTAAAACCAGGCTTTGTTTTCGTTTGGGCTGTAAACTAAAAAATGTTGTCCGTCTTCCAGAATTCTGGCCGCAACAGCGCCGACTCCCGCCATGACGTCCATGCGCAATTTGTCGTCGCCGTTTCCCCAGAATATGGCAGTGACCCTGCGGGTGTCGTCGGCAGTGCCGAAACGCAGACTCATTTGTAAATGGTATGGCGGATGCGCAGGTGTTGTGTTTGATGCAGTAAATTTTTGCCAGCGGGCCGCCGCTGCGGTCTGTATTTCCGGGCTTGTGTCCGCGGGATGCTGTTTCGCACATGCGCAAAGAAGCAGTAATACGGCAATAAAATATTTTTTCATAGTTTTGAAAGACGCTGCCGCAATGACTCGGCATTTGCGGGTTTAAAATCCAAGGCGTTCTGATATGCCTTGCGGGCCTCATCTTTAAGGTTCAAATAAATGGCTATGTCGCCGTAATGTTCCCAGATGGATGGATCAGGGGGTTCTCCCAGCTTGACGGCACGGCGGATCTCAGCAAGGGCTTCCTGTGCCTGACCGGATTTAAAAAGCGCCCAGGCAATGGAATCCACAATATAGGACTGGTTCGGCGAGATCTCGTCAGCCCTGATCAGCAGTTTCAGGGCTCTGTCCAGATCGCGATTTTCTTCAGCAAGTGTGTAGCCTACATAGTTGAGCGCATGAAAATTGTCCGGCTGTGTTTCAAGAATTTTTTCAATGACCTCGAAAGCGTTTTTTTTGTCGCCTGTTTCGTCCAGCAACGAACCCAGCAAGAAATAAAATTCCATATTGTCCGGCCAAAGCTTTTGGGCGTTGCGGGCAATGTCAAGAGCTTCCGTCATGTGTTTTGCACGGGCTAACAGACGGATTTCAATCTCCCAAAAAACGGGTATATCGGCAAAGTCGCGCTGTCCCTTGCGGGTCGATTCAAGCGCTGCCTTTTCCTGACCGGCGTCTGCCAGCAGTTGTGTGCGCAATAATTGCGCCTGACCTGCACTGCTGCTTGTGGGAAGGACATTGTCAAGCAAGGAGAGCGCCATGCTGAGATCGCGCCGTTGCCGATAGGCCATATCTGCAAGCATAATGTGGACTTCACCTGTCTGATCGCCCTCGGCGGCAATTTGTTTAAGGAGGCTTTCAGCCTGAAGGTAGTGGCGTGAATCCATAAACATGCCGGCAACAGCAAGACGAAACTGTTTTGCGTTCGGGCCGAGATTCATATATCGAAGTGCTCTTTCCGGCTGGTTCAGCCTCAGGGAAATATTGACCAGACGCAGCAGAACATCCTGTGGAGAAAAGTTGAGCTTGAGAAGGCGTTCATAAATTTTTCGCGCTTCCGGCAGATTTGAGCGCTGTTCATAAGCAAAGGCCAGTTCCGCGAGAGCTTCCACAAAGTCGGGCTGTTCCTTGACGGCCTCCTGGAGGTAGGGAATGGCCTCGCCCTGTCGCTGCATGCCTATGAGGGTTCTTGCCTGATAATAATTTACAAGAGGGGAACGTTTCTTGTGCGGAATGGTTTTGAGCAGATTTTCGGCTTCTGCAAATTCTTTAATTTTGACGAGCAGCAGGGCAAGCTTCAGGCTCGCATCAAAAGAGTCGGGGTGTTTCCCCAGATAAGCGCGCATCAAGTCTACGCCCTGATGCGGCGCACCGTTGTTGATAAGTGCCTCGGCATTCAGCAGATTAAGCGAAATGTCATCCGGCCAGACAGCAAGCGCGTCTTGAAGAAAAGGCAAAACAATGGATGAGTTGCGGCTCATCAGCCACACACCGCCTTCCAGCCATGACCTGATCGGCAGTTTTGCCAACCTCATCATGCCCCTGGCTTGATCAAGCGCGTTTTCATCCTCATTATTCATGGCTTGGGCAAAAATCAGATAAGCATACGTGCTTTGTGCTTCAGGAGAAAGTTCTGTCTCAGCTGGAAGGGGCGTCATGCCCTGGGGAATGCCGCCACCCGTTTCGGTTTGTCGGGCGACAGCAGGAGTATCGGCATCATGGGGAGATGCGTTTTTCCGCGGTTTGTTGCCGGTGCTGCAGCCGCTGCAGCCTGAAAAGAACACGGCAGAAGTGGCAAGTGAGAGCGCACAGAGAATGGCAATCGTCGTGTGTTTCATTTTATGTCTGTATCCATTCATCTGAAAAATCATTTATATTTTGAGAGAGATGACGGCGGATTTTTTTCAGCAGCCGAACTTCAAGCTGTCGGACGCGTTCTCGTGTGATGCTATACCGTTCGCCTATCTCGCGCAAGGTTACAGGTTCGTCTGTGAGCAGGCGATTGTGCAAAATATAGAGTTCTTTTTTATTGAGTTCGGGTATGATTGTTTTAAGGCGCGAGCGGACGATATCCGTTATTTCATCGCTGGCCAGACTGTGTTCAATACCTGGCCCAAGGGCCGGGAGAAAGTCCATGCGGGTGGCGCCGCCTGCATCTTCTCCTACCGGCGCATTAAGAGAGAGGTCAGTGGACGAGAGGCGCTGGTCCATCTCAACAATCTGATCTTCGCTTACGCCGAGTTTTGTGGAAAGCATGGCGTTATCAGGGTCATAGCCTTGGGCTATCAGTTTTTGCCGTTCCCGGTTGAGATTATAAAAGAGTTTGCGCTGCACCTGGGTAGTCCCGATTTTGACCATGCGCCAATTGTCCATGATAAATTTCAGAATATATGCCTTGATCCAGAAAGAAGCATAGTAAGAAAATTTGATGCCCTTATCCGGATCAAATTTGTTGACGGAGCGCATCAAACCCACATTGCCTTCCTGCACCAGATCTAGAACGTTCTGCATCCAGCGGCGCTGGAAATCCATGGCAATGCGGACTACAAGTCGCAGATGGGAGGAGACAAGGCGGAACGCGGCGTCCGGGTCATTGTGATCACGTACGCGTAGCGCCATAGCATGCTCCTCTTCTGGAGTGAGCATGGGAAATCGGCCTACTTCGCGCAAATACAGATACAGGCTGTCACGTTCGCCGGCGAGTGTGGGCAAGCGGGATACAGAGGGCGCGGGCAGGGCTGGAGGTGCGTCAACAATGACGTCGGCTTCAAGCATGTCTTCAGACTGAACATCCGATGGATCGGGCATGTCGTCTGCATCAGCCGCAACGTTTTCTGCCGGAGAAATGATTACAACCGCTGTTTCAGCATCTATCTTGCTATTTTTTTTCATTTTCATCATACTTAATCAAAAGGACTTAAAATCAGAACGGTTACTATCATATAGTTTTCGTTTGTTCTTTTCAATGTTTTTCAGTATTGGCCAGAGCGAAAACTGTGTAAAACGATTTATCACAGGCGGCAGAAATGACATTTAGACAGGCGATTGCTTCAGGGCGGTCGCTTTTGTTCGACGGCGCCATGGGCACGCTGTTGCAAACTTCAGGAATGCCGCCTGGCGTGACTCCAGAGATATTTTGTCTCAATAATCCAAATGGGTTAGTGTCTATTCATACGGAGTATCTGAATGCGGGGGTGGATGTGCTGACCTCCTGCACCTTTGGCGGCAATGCTTTCAAACTGCCGCCGGGAACAAATGTTGCGGATGTCAACAAACGTATAGTCGAAGTGGCCCGTGAAGCTGGACACGGCTGCGGCAGGCCGTTTTGGGTGGCCGGCAATGTTGGGCCGAGCGGGCAGTTTGTAAAGCCTCTCGGGTCTGTGGATCCGCAAGAGCTTATTGCGGCCTTTGCCCTTCAGGTCAGAGGGCTTGCTGCCGGCGGCGCGGATGTGATTTTTATTGAAACACAGTTTGATCTGGCTGAGGCCAGAGCCGCTGTTGTTGCGACGCGGCAGGAATGTGACCTGCCGATCATTGTTTCCATGACATTCGATCAGGGAGTGAGTCTGACAGGTTCGACACCGGTTGTTTTTGCAGAAACCATGCAGAATATGGGCGTGGATGTGGTGGGTGTCAATTGCAGTTCAGGCCCGGTACAGATGCGGGCTGTCATTGAAGATCTGCTTGCCGTCTGTTCCTGCCCTGTTATGGCCGAACCCAACGCCGGCCTGCCGGAATTGCGCGGCGACGCCACGATTTTTCCTATGGGGCCACAAGACTTTGCTCGCGAGACAGCTTTTTTTGCCGGGCTTGGAGTGCGCCTGCTTGGCGGTTGTTGCGGCACATCACCTGAGCATTTGTCTGCGTTGTGCGACGCGTTGCGCGACATGTATTCTGAAACAGTGCAACCGCCTGCATACTCCGGCATTTGTTTGACAAGCCGTTCTTGTTTGGTGCGCATCGGTCTGGATGAGCCGCTTGTCGTTATCGGCGAACGCATCAACCCGACCGGGAAAAAGGATTTGACGCGTGAACTGCAGGAGGGCCATTTTGCCACAGCGTTGCAGTTGGCCGATGAACAGGCGCGCGCCGGTGCACGCGTGCTGGATGTGAATGTGGGGGCGTCGTTGGCGGACGAGGCAAGCCTTTTGCCTGAACTTGTAAAACTTTTGTCCGTGCACTTGTCTCTGCCGCTCTCTTTAGATTCCTCCAATATTGAGGCTATTACCCGCGCCTTGCCGTGGTGCCCCGGTTCTTTTTTGGTTAACTCCGTAAGCGGAGGACCGGACTGTATGGAACAGCTCGGCCCGCTGTGCCGTGATTTTGGATCGCCGTTTATTCTTCTGCCGCTAAAGGGCGCGACATTGCCGGTCAAGGCAGCGGAGCGCATACGCATTGTGGAGGATATGCTTTTGCAGGCTGAATGCCTCGGCATACCCAAACGGCTGGTGATGGTGGACATACTTGCCCTGACTGTTTCCTCTACAAGTGACGGCGGTCGCGAATGTCTTGAGGTTGCGCGCTGGTGTCGCCGTCAGGGGCTGTCCACAACAATAGGCCTTTCGAATATTTCTTTTGGCTTACCAGCTCGTGATCTGCTGAACGCCACATTTTTGTCGCTGGCTTTTGGTGCCGGTCTCAATTCCTGCATCGCCAACCCTTCAATGCCCCGCCTGCGTGAGGCGGTAGACGCGCTTGCCGTGCTTTGCAATCACGACAAGAGAGCCGCTACGTTCATCGGGCAGTATACGGGCTGGAAACATGCGGGCGGTTGCGCTATTGTTGCCAGCGGTACGGTTGAATCCGCCAAAAACCTGGGCGATGCCGTGCTGACCGGCGACAGGGAAAATGTGCTTGATTTTCTCAATGCAGAACTTGAGTCCGGGGCAGATCCTTTGATTCTCGTACAGAAAACGTTGATTCCCGCCATTACAGAAGTGGGCGTCCGTTATGAACGGCGGGAGTATTTTCTGCCGCAGCTGATCCGCGCCGCAGAGACCATGCAGGTGGCCTTTGCATATTTGAAGCCGCGCCTTGAGGCCCGGCGCGGCCTTGAAGCGCGCCCCGTAGTGGTTATGGCCACAGTGAAAGGGGACATTCACGACATCGGCAAGAATATTGTGGCGCTAATGCTCGGCAATCACGGCTTTGACGTCATAGATGCCGGCAAGGATCTGTCTGCCGAATCCATCGTGTCTTGCGCTGAACGACATAAGGCGCGTATTGTCGGCCTGTCGGCACTCATGACAACAACCATGATACGCATGGAAGACACTATACGTCTGATTAAGGAACGTGGTTTGCCCATCAAGGTCATGGTAGGAGGAGCCGCTGTTACTCAAGCTTTCGCTGACGCTATTGAAGCTGACGCTTATTCCGACGATGCTGTAGGCGCGGTGCGTGCAGCCAAAAATTTATTGTAAGGTTTGTCATAAATTTTTTGTTTTTATTGTGTCTGTTGTCTCCTGTGCTGCATTGGCGCAAATACCCGCTGTAACTGGTTTCAGAACTAGAAACAGTTGACATGCAGACTTTAAAAATGGTGATCGACAAACTTCTGGAACGGCAATAATGGAACATTTTATAACGCGCAAGGCGCATCAGGACGACGTGAAGGCTATGCACGGCCTGTTGCTGCGGTGCGCGCAAAAGGGTCTTTTGCTGCCGCGCGCCCTGATTTATCTGTATGGGCATATACGCAATTTTTTTGTGGCGGAATCAGGTAACGGCGAATTGGTGGCTTGCTGTGCGCTTGCGCCGGTGTGGGAGGATCTGGGTGAAATTTGTTCTCTTGTAGTAAAGGATGAACACCTCCGCAAGGGACTCGGACGGAGACTCGTAGATGCGTGCGTCAGTGAATGCCGCGAACTGCATTTGAAAAAAATTTTTGCCCTGACCTACCAGGAAACCTTCTTCACCCGCTTAGGTTTCTCTGTTGTGGAGAAAAGTGTTTTACCGCAAAAAATATGGGCTGATTGCGTCAATTGTCCTAAGTATCCGGATTGTGACGAAATAGCTGTGTTATTGGATGTCTCGGATTCTGGAGGGGAAACAAGAACTCTTCTCTCTGGCTTGCGGGAGTGAAGAGGCTTTGTTCGGCGCAGGGGAGGGGTATGACTGAAACGTTGCGGTGTAAACAGATCAAGCCAGTGTTCAGCCCGGAAAAGATAGCGGTTCGCGTGCGGGAACTGGCTGAAGAAATTGACGCTCTCTACGGTGATGAGCCGCTTGTGGCAGTGTGCGTGCTCAAGGGTGGCTTTATATTTTGTAGCGATCTGGTGCGTTTTTTGCATAATAAAAATCTTGAAGTGGATTTTGTGCGTCTGTCCAGTTATGGCCGGGGCTGCAGAAGTTCAGGCAAGATTGTTTTTAGCAAGGATGCAGAGACGGATCTGTGTGACAAGCATGTGTTGATGGTGGAAGATGTGGTCGACAGCGGACGCAGTATGCGTTTTTTGCTTGATGTGTTTGCCGCGCGACGCGTGCGTAGTCTGCGTTTGGCCGCTCTGGTGGACAAGCAGGAGCGGCGGGAAGTTGAGGTGCATGTAGATTTTGCGGCTTTTCAATTAAACAGCGGCTTTATAGTGGGTTATGGTCTTGATTACGCGGAACACTGGCGCGCATTGCCCGGCGTTTGTGAGATCATAGTGGAACAGCCGGAGAAATAATATTGCAGAATGGCAGTATGTTATTTGAACAACTCCCGTCCCAGCGCTTTTTTGCCGATGTGGTCTTCCACCTCCACTCCTTTGGGCGGGGTGAAGCTGAAATCCGTTGATTTGAAATGGGCGTCCGGGTTGAAAGAGGTAAAACGCACGTCATTTGTGTTTCCGTAAAAATCAATGATGACGGCCCTGCGTATATATCCTGACGTCGTATCAGACCACAGCATAGCTTCAACCATTTGCGGCGCGGGTTCCCTGGGATAGAGACGCAGCCTGGTCAAGGCACCGTCACGGCCTTCCTGTTTGACATCAAAATCTTTTGTAAGTGCCGCCTGCCCGGTGAGCACCTGGATGATAGTGCGCGAGTCTTTGACCATATCGGGCGGATAACGGTAAACCAGCTCTTCTTCGGGCAGGTAGTCCCATATTTCTTTGGACGTGACCACCAGGATTTCCTCATGCGGTTGAGCCGTTTGCCAGCGAATCAGGAGTGGTTTTTGAAACAGCAGAGAGCCGTTGCGTTTTTCCACGACACCGCTTTCTTTGTGTGTCAGGGTCTGTTCAAAGTCGGCGGAGAAGGCATTCAGATCTGTATACCGCTGTTGCATGAGCGTTATAATGTCCGCTGCATTTGTTACGCCTGTCACCAAACAGAGCGCAGCGCAAAAAGTGAAGCCTGCTGCGGCAAGTATTGGGAAGACGCGCATAAAGACCTCCGGGTGAAATTTTTTAAAACAGGACAACTATCCAGAGAGGGCAGAAAGACGCGAGCCGTCACCTGACGACAGGGCGTGGTTTGCTGCCATCAGCGGGACCGATAATGCCGTCTTTTTCCAGTTGTTCAACAAGACGGGCCGCCCGGTTGAAGCCGATTTTAAATCGACGCTGCACCAGTGAAATAGAGGCCCGCCCCTGTTCACTGACGAAGGCCTGCACTTCCTGGTAAAGCGCGTCGCCGTTTGCGTCGTCTCCCCCGTCGTTTTGGCTCTGCGCCGCTGCTCCAGCGCTCCATTCAGCAAAGTCCACCCTGTAGGAGGGCGGCAAATGGCGCTTCCAGTAGGCGACGACAGACTGCACCTCATCATCACGCAAAAAGGGGCCGTGAAGTCGCTGCAGGCGTCCGCTGCTCGGCTTGAAAAGCATGTCTCCTTGGCCGAGCAGGTGTTCCGCGCCGACTTGATCCAAAATGGTGCGAGAATCGTGCTTGGACGTGACCTGAAAAGAAATTCGGCAGGGGAAATTTGCCTTGATGAGGCCGGTGACAACATCCACACTCGGACGTTGCGTCGCCAGAATCATGTGTATGCCGGCAGCTCGGGCAAGCTGGGCAAGTCGCACTATGCTTGTTTCCACTTCACGGGCGGCTGTCAGCATCAAATCCGCCAGTTCATCTATAACAATAACGAGATAAGGCATTTTTTCCAGATCAGCGTAATCCGGGGGAAGCTCGTTTTTATAGAGTGAGAGTTTTTGGTTAAACGCAGCTACATTACGTACGGAAAATCGCTCCAACGCCTTGTAGCGGCGATCCATTTCATGAATAGCCCAGTCCAGCGCGTTTTTTGCCTCCTTCATATCAGTAACAACAGGATGCACAAGATGAGGCTCTTCTGCATAGACAGCCATTTCAATACGTTTAGGGTCTATCAGCAAGAATTGCATTTCCTGTGGCTGCGTTCTGTAAAGCAGACTGATGAGAATGCTGTTCAGACAAACACTTTTACCCGCGCCTGTTGCCCCTGCCACCAGCAAATGAGGCATACGCGTCAGATCAGCCATATAAGGTCTGCCGGCAATATCCTTGCCAAGAATCATAGTCAGCGGGCCGCAGCCTTTGCGAAAATTTTCCGTGGCGGCCAGTTCGCGAAAATTGACGTTTTCACGGTTGTCGTTGGGTATTTCAATCCCAACAGCGTCTGAACCGGGAATAGGCGCTTGAATGCGTATGGCCATGGCCTTGAGGGCAAGGGCCAGATCATCGCTTAAATTGGCGATACGGCTTACTCGTATCCCAGGAGCAGGGCGGACTTCATACATCGTTACCACAGGGCCCGGCGTTATGCGTACAAGTTCTCCCTGAATGTCAAAATCTTTGAGGCATGCAATCAAGGTGTTGCCCTTGCCCTCGCGATCCTCTTTCTGTACTGCGGAAGGTGTTTTGGAAAGAGGCGCGAGCAGGTCAAGCCCCGGAAGCGGCGGCGGATTTTTTTTTGAGGAAGGCCTGTACAGCGGGCTGTTCTGTACAGGCGCATCACCGTTATTTCGATGTGTCGTCGATTGCGCATTGTCGTCATCAGCCAACACGTCAGGCGTTTCAGCGGCATCCCCGGCGTGCGCGTCTGCCGATGCTCCGGCATGGAAGTAACCAGTAGCGCAAGACGCGTCGGAATTCTGGGGAATATCTTCCGGGGCGGGAAAAGGTTCATCTGTGTCCGAAGCGGTATTGTCGTAAACATCAGGCAGCGTCTCGACTGCCGGACGGATATTCCCCAGCCTGTCACGCCATTTTGCAATAATCGCACTGAAAAGAAAGAAAAATTCAGTTAAAGGCCGTTTGTCATGTGTCTTTGCGGTGTTGGAGTTGTAGCCGACATCCGCAGGTATTTTTTGCAGACGCGCGAGACAACGGGTGGCCAGACTGAACCATGAAATGTTCAAGGCCAGCTGTAACCCGGTCAGGAGCACAAAAAGCCAAAGTAGTGTTGAACCGGCAGGGCTCAAATACCTGCTTGCGTTGATGTGTAGGGCATCGCCGACTATGCCGCCCCCAAAAATATCACCCGCGGAAAAATCCCATGCCGCCCCCGTTACCAGCAGACAGAGCGTCAACAGAAACAAGCCGCACCAGCGCCACCAGTGCATGGTATAGGATGGCGAAATATAGGTCGCTCCCAGCGCGGCGAAAATTACCGGACAGAGCAAAGATGCCACGCCAAAGATATCGTTGAGAAAGCCGGCCAGATAGGCGCCGAACAAGCCGGCCTTGTTACGGACTGGTGCATGACCGCTGACGACATGGTTCAGGCTTGAATCATTGGCGTCAAAGCTGAACAGAGCAAGCAGCAACAGCAATGCCCAGAACAGGAGAAAAAGACCGAAAAGTTCACGGCCGAATTTATGGCTGTCCGTACGGGCCCCCTCCCTCATGTTGAGACAGCCGTTTCCTCGCGGCGGTTGACGAATGGCGGCAGCTACGATCGGAAAAGGATTTTTGAGCAAACACTGTCAAAGGTTGCTGCCCATGGCAAAATGATCCTTGCGGATCGAATATATTGTCAGTCATTCTCGTCCAAGGTATTCTCTGGAACGGCTGTCCACCTTGATTTTGTCGCCGACATTAACAAAAATGGGCACTTGTACAGTAATCCCTGTTTCCAAGGTGGCCGGTTTGGTAACATTGCTCACTGTGTCGCCCTTGACGCCCGGTTCTGTGTCTGTAACCTGCAGCACGAGCGTCAGTGGAATATCAATGTCCAGAGGACGCTCGTTGTAGAGCAAAACGCGGCATTCCTGCCCGTCTTTGAGAAAACCCTCCTTGCCGCCGGTAGATGCGGAAGGCATTTGCATTTGTTCATACGTTGTCATATCCATAAAGAAGAGGTCATCGTTTTCGCGGTATAAAAATTGCATGTCACGTGTTTCCAGATCGGGCTTCTCCACTTTTTCTCCTGAACGGAAGGTGATGTCCTGCATGCGCCCGGTCAGAATGTTGCGCAGTTTTGTTCGCACCATGGCCCCGCCCTTGCCGGGCTTGAAGTGCTGAAAATCCACTATCTCGTAAGGGGTCCCTTCAACTTCGATTTTGAGACCCTTGCGAAAATCTGTAGTTGAGTACATATTTCCTCTGCATTGCCGTCAGGCATAAAAGCTGTTAATATACGTCAGGTGTTTTGATGAATTGTTGCAAGAGATATTGAATTTTTCATTATGAATAAAATCAGTTTTGCTGTCAATCCATGATGGCGCAGCAACAAGGTTGAGTGGAGTGAAAGCAAGCCTGACTCTGGAAAACACAGCTTATACGTCGGCCCAGCTGCCCTTGATCAATGAACCGCAGATTGCTTTGGCCGGTCGATCAAATGTGGGCAAATCCTCTTTGCTCAATACGTTGGGCGCCCGCAGAAATTTGGCAAAGGTCAGTTCAACGCCTGGGAAAACGCGGTCTGTTAATTTTTTCAGAGTAATGCCTTATAATTTTTATCTTGTTGACTTGCCGGGGTACGGTTATGCTCATGCCTGCCATCAGGAGCGGGAGAAGTGGGGGCAGCTTTTGGAAAATTATCTCTCGCGTTGTGGTCAACTCAAGTCTGTCCTGCTCCTGTTGGACTGCCGTCTGCCGCCCCAAAAAAATGATCTCACGCTGACATGCTTTGCACGAGACCTACGCCTTCCATTTTTGCCTGTTCTGACAAAATCCGACAAATGCAACAGGCGCGAACGACTTGCCCGGCAAAGGGAATGGCAGTCACTGCTGGGGCAAGCGCCCTTGCTCACTTCGTCAGTTATGAGAATGGGCATTAATGAACTTTGGGAAAGACTGCTGACCACGGTGGGTGGCGCTTGCAACGCACCGGTTTTAGATGGCGTAACAGCAGAAACGTCTGCATTTCTGGAAAGCGGCCGGCCGGGTTTGTCTTGATCTGCCGCCGCACCGCAGGGTTCAACGTGGACAGTCACGTCTGAATCTGGAGATATGGCGGCCACGGCCTGTTCCGCCTTGTGCGCGAGTTTATGTCCTTCATTGACGCTGATGTCCGGGTCAACGCCCACTGTCATGTCAACAAAGGTCTGCGCCCCGCTGCTGCGCAAGCGCAGGCGTTGCAAAGAGGTAATACCGGGCACTTGTTGGATTGCGTGAACAATGGCTGCTGCTTCTTTTTCTGAGCCTGAATCCATAAGCGTGTTGATTGCCTGGGCAGCCATGCGGAAACTTGCGCGAACAATGACCAACGCGACAATCAGCGCCGCCACGGTATCCGCCTGACCAAGAACTATGCAAAACGATTCCGGCAGCTTGAGGGCCGAAGCCAGCCAGACAGCCAGTACGCCTGCCAGGACAACGGCCGAGGAAAGAATATCCGTGGAAAAATGCAGGGCGTCCGCTTTCAACGCATAGCTTTTGTACCGGCGGACAACACGTCGCAGAACATGCACGCGATTGACGTCAACTGCTATGGATATGACCATTGCGCCCACGCCCAAAAGGGAAGGCAAAGGCGGGCGGGCATTGTTGACAAGCCGTTGTACGCCTTCATACGCTGCCCAGATGCAGACGCACAGCAACAAGACTGTCTCTGCCAACGCAGCAAGGTTTTCAATTTTTCCATGTCCGTAAGGGTGGCCGGCGTCCGAGGGCCTGGCGGCAATGCGCACGGCAACAAGCGTCATGCCTGCCGCCAGTAAATCAAGCCCGCTGTGGAGTGCTTCAAACAGGATGCCGAGGCTGTTTGTATACAGCCCTGCCGCCAGCTTAAGGCAGGTCAGACCAAGAGCTGCAAACAGCGAAAAAAGCGCTGCGCTGTGTTTTGCAGCATTGGCGTCATGTTGACTATTCATGGTTCTTGGATCGACCGGCATTGAAGCAGATAGCGGCTTTTTGCGCCGGCAAAAAAGACACAGATGAACACTTTTACATATATTATAACCAGTTAAACCATTTTCGCAATGAACCTTGACGTTGTTCACGCACCATGTTTCCCTGTTCCTCGCAGTAGTGGTAATAGGCGGTCATGCTTTTTTCTTTTGCGTGATTTGCGACGTCCGACACGTCTGTAAAATTATTCACAATAAAATCATAGCGACGCCAGGCAGGTCCGTATTTTTTCATATGCCAGAATACGTCGGCGATATAAAGTTCATGTTCCGCCATAAATTTACGGCATTCCAGCATATGTTCATCAGCACTTTTAGCATGCTGCGCGTCCGGATATGTCTGACAAAGTCGGTTAAAATAGTCATAGGCCTCTTGTAATTCTGTCGTGGCCCTGTCAATGGAACGAAACTGCTTCATGAGGGACATGCCCGTCTGGTAGAGAACATAAGGAATAGCCTGATGACGCGGGTGAAGCGACTCAAAATCTTTATAGCTTTCGGCAGCCAGTTCGTATTCTTCATCCAGGAAATAAGCGTCCGCGAGGGAAAGCTCCGCGTCCAAGGTATAAGGACTAAAGGGATACGTATCGCGTAATTTGTTATACAACTCCACAGCACGCACATAATTTTTTTCACTCATGGCGTCGTTGGCTGCTTCAAAGACTTCCTGAGCGGTGTCTTCAGCAGGCGGAAGGTAAAACATGTCAATGATTCCGCATCCGGCAACGGCAAAGATACTTATGGCAACTACAAGACAGCAGAAAAATTTTTTATACATGGAGTTGTTCCAAAAAAACGAAAGCTGCCTGGGCAGCCGTTGCGCCGTCACCAGACGCTGTAATCACCTGACGGCAAAGTTTTGAACGGATATCCCCGGCGGCAAAAATGCCGGGTATATTGGTGCGCATTTCCGTGTCTGTGATAATAAAACCATGTGAGTCACGGGCAAGGTTTTCCGGCAGATAATCCGTCATTGGAGTAAAACCCACATAGACAAATAATCCGTCTACAGACAGATGCCGTTCTTTGCCGCTGTGAACATTTTTCAGAGTCAGCCCGGTCAGAGAAGTTTCACCGTGCAGGCTGGAGATAACCGTATCGGGTAAAATCGAAACTTTGTCAGAGGCCTTTTCAAGACGTTCAAGATAAGTTTTAGCGCCTCTGAAGGAGTCCCGACGGTGTATCAGATAGACCTTGCCTGCAATTTTTGAAAGATACAGGGCTTCTTCAAGGGCGCTGTTGCCACCTCCGACAACCGCTATCGTTTGACCGCGAAAAAAATTGCCGTCACAAAGGGCGCAATAGGAAACCCCGCGGCCTGCCAGCTTTGTTTCATTTTCAAGCCCCAGCTTTCTATGCCGCGCCCCTGTGCAAACCAGCATAGTTTTGCCGGCGTAGTCATTGCCGTCAGAGCGCGCGACAAAGTTGCCTGCAGCTCCAGAGACTGATTCAACGGCACCGGACACGCGTTCTACCGCCAGTCCATCAAGATGGGCGAGAAAGAGATCCGCAAGTTCATAGCCTTTAATGCCTTTGGGATGCCCTAGGTAATTTTCAAGGGTGTCCGTCATGAGTATCTGCCCACCAAGCGTCATCTGTTCAAACATGAGCACTGAGCGTGCCGAACGCGCAAGATACAGAGAGGCGGTAATGCCGGCAGGGCCGCCGCCGATGACAATGGCGTCATACATTTTCATGCAAGTACCTTCGTTTCAATCATTTTCGTCATGGCTGCCTTGGTGACGGCTCCGGTAATCTGTTCAACAGTGTCGCCCTTGTTAAACAGTATGAGTGTCGGAATCGCGCGAATGCCGAATTTTGTGGGGGTCGCAGGGTTTTCATCCACATTCATCTTGTATATGCGCACTCTGCCTTCATATTCAGCGGCAAGGTCATCAATGATAGGTCCAACAGCACGACACGGGCCGCACCAAGGCGCCCAGAAATCCAGCAGAACAGGTATGTCGGATTTAATCACAAGATTTTCAAACGTGGCGTCAGTGACCTGTTCAGCCATAAAGGGCTCCTTGTCTTTTTGATTGTTATTCTAAGCAATTATGCGTCCAAGGGTGTGTTAAGCAAAATAATAAAGCTGTATGTCTGAAGAATGTTCTTTTTGTGTTCAGTGAGAGTAGATATCTAATGCTCAACTGTCAAGCTGTCCGGGAAGCCGTGCCCTTGTCGCCCTGTAACGCGCCCGCAAACCATGTCGTCGGGAATTGTTTTTCCACGCGGGATTGTCTCCATGCGAAGATCATGGGAAAAGCCTGCCCTTGCAAGAAGCCGGCCCGCATAAGCTATCATGACAGCGTTGTCCGTGCACAGTTCGGGGGGCGGCATCAATGCTTCTCCTCCACGCTGTTGCATAAGTCGCGTAACGCGTTCGCGCAAAAGGGAATTAGACGCCACACCGCCCGCCAGTATCAGGGTGTGCAACGCCGGGTATCTATCCAGCGCGCGTTCCACCTTGGCACAGAGGGTATCCACAACAGCTAGGGAAAAAGAGGCGCAGCAGTTTTTCAGCACCGTCGTCGCGTCGGTGACGCTTTGTAGTGGTCGCACGGTATTTTTGAGAGCGGGCGTTTGTTCAATATGGCTGACTGCCGCTGTCTTCAGACCGCTGAAACTGAAATCCAGATTATCATTATCAAGGTAGGGACGTGGGAAAAGATGCGGGTCTGCCGCGCCGTCAGAAGCCAGCGCGTCCATCATCCGGCCGGCTGGGTACGCGAGCCCAAGTATTTTGCCGATTTTGTCAAAAGCTTCTCCAGCGGCATCATCAAGAGTTTTACCGAGTTGTCGGCATTGCCACGGAGATTGCATATGGTAGAAATGCGTATGGCCTCCAGAAACCAGCAGCGCAAGCGCCGGGAAGTGGATATGATTATCAATGCCGACTGTGAGAAGATGGGCATGCAAGTGATTGATTCCAATAAATTTCGCATCAAGCGCAAGGGCCAATGCCTTGGCAAAGGCCACTCCTACAAGAAGACTCCCAAGGAGTCCTGGACCGCGCGCCACGGCAACAGTGTCAATCTGTTCGGGAGACAGCCCGCAACGGTGCATCAGTTCGTCAAACAAGGTGCCTATGTAGCGGCAGTGTTCACGTGAGGCTAATTCCGGCACAACTCCGCCGAAAATTGCATGCAAATCAGACTGGCTTGCCAGAACAGAGCCGATAACGCCGCCGCCGTTCACGACAGCCAGCGCAGTTTCGTCACAAGAGCTTTCGATGCCAAGACAGTTCACAACGCACCAGTAAAAATTAAATCAGTTTGGGCATGGCGATGTTGGGCATAAATTTTTTCCACAGTCGCCACGTCATCCGACGAGCCAATGAACAGCGGCGTACGGCTGTGCAGACATTCCGGTTTGCGTTCCATAATGCGGCCTTGTCCGTCGCTGGCCCGTCCGCCTGCCTGTTCCGCGAGAAATGCCAATGGGGCGGCCTCGCACATAAGGCGTAATTTGCCTTCCGGTCTTTTGATATCGGCCGGATACATATAGATGCCGCCATAGATAAGCGTGCGGTGAAAATCCGCGACAAGCGCTCCCACATAACGGGACGAATAAGGCGTTCCATCCTGTGTTTCGCAATTATGAAACCAGTCAACGGCCTCACAGGTGGCGGCGCTCCAGTTTTTTCGGTATCCTTCATTGACGGAATAAATCTTCCCTTGTTTTGGAATACGCATATTCGGATGAGAAAGCAAAAATTCTCCGACGCCGGGATCCAGCGTAAAGCCGTGCACCCCTTGGCCGGTGCTGAAAACAAACATGGTTGAAGGACCATACAGGATGTATCCGGCCGCCGTCTGATTGAGGCCGGGCTGCAGCACTTCCTCCAGACTCACTTCTCCCTTGTTGCTTTGAGGACGACGTAAAATGGAAAAAAGAGTGCCCACGTTAATATTGACGTCAATATTGCTTGAGCCGTCCAAAGGATCAAAAACAAGAATGTAATCGCCCTGTGGAAATTCCGGCTTGATGCGCACAAGTTCAGCATTTTCTTCCGAACTCATGGCGCAAAGGGCACCGCAACGCTCCATGCGGTAGGTCAGGATGCGGTTGGCGATCTCATCCATTTTTTGTACATTTTCGCCCTGCACGTTGATTTCGCCGGTGCCTCCAAGCAGATCCAGCAGACCGGCCTTGTTGATGCGACAGGCAATGGTCTTTCCTGACAGAATAAGGTCATAGAGCAGACTGGTGAACTGTCCGGTTGCATGCGGAGATTGTTTTTGATGCAGCAGGAGGTGTTCTATTACTGTAATTTCAGTCATGATTTTTTCTTTATGCCCAATCTAAAGCGGGATGTCGCACTGATCTGTCGCCCTGCGCCTTCAAACAGGACGGCGCAGGGCGCAGAGGGCCACAAATCAGTTTCGAGATCAAAAGGGGCTTTGGCGTCCTTCCGGCAGAGGTGCCGGTGTTTGCGTATCGGATGCGGCGTCAGCCTGCGGTTCAGGCTGCGCAACGGGAGATGCGGGAGTCTGCCCCCTGGAAGTGATTTCTGTCGGCTTCAGCGTTGCCGGCTCCGCGTCCGGCTTGTCTCCAAGAACATTTTGTGAGGATCCTTCCGGGGTTTCCTGTGCCGCGTCCTTGGCGCTGCCGTCTTCTGAAGGCGCTTTGTCTGGATCGTCATCTCTGGGGCCGAAAGGACTGGGACGGCCGCCCGGCAGTGTCGGCATACTTGAATCAGGAATAATCCTTACTTGCTGAGCTTTGGGTTGCGTTGCCTGACGCGGCCGTGTCACACGCTCTGCCGGCACATTGTCGTCTGTAATCTTGTGTTCTTCCAAGCGGGATTTCGCAGGTGCATTTCCCTTAAGCAACACGCTGTCGCGATTGCCTGGTTCAATATCATTTGATGAGACGCCGCCTGTATTTTGAGGTTGCGCATGATTGTCCGCGGCACTGGACGCGTCCGGCGCGGCTATAACGTCAATGCGGGATTTGCGTTCCGTTATTGGCGGCGGCGAAAGTTTTTCAGGTTCCTTGGGGAAGAAAGGACGACCCTGTTCAGTGTCTCCGTTGCCTTCAGGAAAGCTTCCAGATTCAGGCACGGCGAAAACCAGAGGCAGATTGCCGAGATAACGCACAATATAGTAAAAAGAGCCGTTGACGTTTTTACAGATGCCTGATGAACTATTGGAGATAATCTCCGTCCAGTCGACGCCCGCAAGCGGCGTGGCCGCGTATTCATACTTGCCCGGCCAGAGCAGCGCCCGCGGCGAGAGAATGACCATGTTCTCCGGGCTGCCGGAATATTGCGCAAGCGTGCGCATGTCAAAATGAGCCGTCACCACGCCAAGAAAGTCGACGCTGTCATACAGTGGGGCAGCCAGCATAATTTCCGGACCAAGGGGGGTGTTCTGCACGTCTGCGCGCAAAGCGCGGCTGCTCTGCTTTTTGTCCTCATAAAGAAGAGGTATGAAATCCAGATCTTTGATGGGCGCAGCCGGCTCCTGCCCTAAAATGGCGCCGTCGTTTTTCACGCCGGCAAAACCGTTAAGCCAGGGGAAGCTGGTCATGAAGTTTGTTACCCAAACGCGTGTCGGAGGTTTGTCGGCATTCAGCATGACACGTTCAAGCCGGCTCAATTCCCGGTCAATGCCCATCATGCTGGTGGTCAACTCCAGAGCGCGGGGCGACAAATCGCTTTTTTCCTCGTAATTTACTTCCGCAGGAGGACTGAGATAGGCATTCCAAAAATTTTTTGTGCTTTTCCAGGCATTCTTTGTCGGCTGATAGGAACTGCAACCGGATATTGACGTCAAAACCGCCGCCGACAGAAGAAAAGAATATAAAAGTAATTTAAGCACTGTCTTCTCCTGCGCTTTAGCCTTGCGCCCTTGTTTCCACACGTTCCGCCAACGCTTCAAGCATACTGATGAGTTTGTCCTTGCCACTGGAAGATTCTGACGGATCAGACGATTGCGTCTGATCTGTCGTTGGGGCGTTGCCGAGTTTTGCGTTCAGGGTGGCAATGCGCTGATTCAGATCGGCGCTTTCTTCACGGGTAACCGCAGATGCCGCCAATTCCTGATAAATGTCAAGAGCGCTTTTTATGTCGCCCTGTTCGGCCAAGACTTCCGCCATTGAACGTGTCCGGAGTGAAAAACGCTCCTCTGTGATATCCATTTCTTCTGTCAGCAGTGTATTGTCCGGCAATGCGGATGCAGACTGTGATTTTTGCTTGGTCGGCGGCGCTGCCGCATCTGCGGCCGGCAGTTGTGTGTCAGCTGGATGAACAGCAGTCTCCAGAGTGGTTTCCGCAGGTGTGACAGGCAACTCCACGGCGATTTCAGGCACCCCGTCAACGCTGTCGGATGGTTCAGGGGGCAATGACGCCGTAACGGTCTTGAAAGCAGCGTTTTCATCCGTTGTGTCGGGTTCGAGCTGGTTCAGTATAGCGGCGATGCCGCAATTGAGCACTTCATGCAGGGAAAGGTCGTTGTGCTTGAAATGGGCTGCTACAAGACGCAATACGGCGGCAACATCGCGAGAACCATCTGATGAGGAGAGACATGCTGCCCATGCCTGCCAAAAATCTGTATAGCCGGAGAACACCCTGCTGATTTTGTTGACCTGCTCCATGCATGCAGGGCGGTGACCGGCCTTGTAAAGCAGTTCAATAAAAAAAAGGCGTGCTTCAAAAAATTCGGGATGTCTTTCCAGACCGTGTTTCAGAACATTTGCAGCTTCTTCAGGACGATTGTCTGTCGCCAGCAGCCGCGCCAATGAAAAAAAAACCTTGGAATTTGGTTCCAGTTCCAAGACTTCTTGATACCATTTAATTTTTTCCGTCATCGCGTGTGGCTCCCGAAGCGTTTTTTGCTGCATCTTCAAAAAGGTACAGCACTTCATTTTCACGCACATAATGCAGATGCTGACGAATCATTTTTTCTATGTACCGGCTGTCGGACTGCAACAAGCGGATTTCACGGCTTAACGCCAGATTTTGCGCATCCAGCTCGCCAAGTTGTTTTTGCAGTTCCGTATGTTGGCTTTTGAGCTCACGGTATTCCAACAGTCCGGTATTGCCCCAGATCATACGACAAAACAGGACAACATTAACCAGACTTAATGCGACAAGTATGAAGACACGCCAGACCATGACTACTGCAAAAGACGTTTTTGTTGCGGTAATCCTTTGTTGGGGAGCCTGAGCTCCGCCAAAAAGCTGGCGGTAGCGTCTTCAAGCCGCTTGACATCGTCTTCCGCCAGCATCATGTTGTCAACCTGTTGTAAGTAATTTTTCAATGTTGTAAGCTCGTTGTTGAAATGGGAACCCAAAAATTCCGCACTCAGGTCTGCCTCCAGCTCCAAGATAGTTTGAATGCAGTTTTTGAGGCGGATTTGCAGAGTGCTCAATGGAGGTCTCATTGCTGTATTTTTTTGTAAAAATCATAACAGTAGTTAGCGCCGGAAATGATGGTCATAACCAAGGCGGCATAGAGCAGAACTTCGCCCATCGGCCACAATTTCACGCCCATTATGGGATAATGCAATATAAGCGGCACGACAGCAATAATTTGTAACACTGTTTTTGCCTTGCCAAATTTGTCCGCAGCAAGATAGATATCGGCATCCTTGGCCATGGCTCTCAAGCCCGTCACCACCAGTTCGCGGCAGACGATCACAATCACTACCCAGGTCGGCACCCAGGCGAGTTTGACAAACATGATCAGCACCGAGCATATCAACACCTTATCCGCCAGTGGATCTAAAAATTTGCCCATGCAGGTGACCATGTTTTCGCGCCGAGCAATATAACCGTCCACCCAGTCCGTAATCGAGGCAAAAATGAAGGCAATGGCAGCCAATACGCAAAATACAGGGCCCTCAAAGTAAAGCAAAATGACTACAAGGGGCGTCATCAGGATGCGTAACAAAGTGATTTTATTTGCAAGATTCAGCATTTTATTTTCTCGGACGATCCTGTAATAATTTTATCCGAACTCTCGCCCATCTCAACGGCACCTTTAAGATTCAGCATGGTTGGCACACTCGAACGATGATGCCCACGTCGAGTATTCCCACCTTGTATCCCCGGCGGCCAACGCTGCGGCGATGGTTCTGGCCTGAAGGAGTGCTGCGACGGCATGAGGGCGCCGGAAGAGTCACCAGCCGTGATCGCCTATCAGATCAACAAAAATAACAGGTTCCAGCGCTTCCGACTCAACACGCCCCCGCAGCTTGCGCAGACGCATTAAATATTGGCGCGGTCGCATGCCGACAGGAATCAGCAGAATGCCCCCTTCTTCAAGTTGATCCAACAGAGGCTGCGGTGTCTCCGGGCCGCCTGCCGTTACGATAATTCGTTCAAAAGGGGCGGCGGCGGGCATCCCAAGCGTGCCGTCACCCAAGTATGTGTAGATACCGCGAAAGGGCATTTGGCGCAAGAGCGCGCTGGCATTCAAATACAGTTCACGCAAACGTTCTATGGTAAATACAGTGCAACCCAGCGCCGCCAGCACAGCTGCCTGATACCCCGATCCCGTGCCCACCTCAAGAACGCGCAAGCCCTGCCGGACTTCAAGAAGCTCGCTCATCAACGCTACAATATATGGCTGCGATATGCTCTGGCCGCACCCGATTGGGATGGGGGCGTCCTGATATGCCTGAGCTTCAAGCGCATCCTGTATAAAGAGATGGCGGGGCACGGCCGCCATGGCTTTCAGTACGTTCGGATCGCTGATGCCTTGCGCCTCAAGCTGTCTGACCATGCGCAGGCGCAAACGTTTGGGATCGACACGAGAGGGCTGAGGTTCAGTATGGCCGCATTCTGTGGAGTATTTGTAAGCCTGCATACTACATAAAGAACAGATTATCGGGGACAAGTCAATGTGCGCAAGCGTTTGTGGGCGGGTAGAATCAAGAGTTTTTCTTGAAAATCTACGCATAATATGCAAACATGACTCATAGATGAGCAAGAGGGGAACAAATGCGCAAAAAAAATATGTTTTCCAGCCTGTTGGGATTACTGATTATCACCGCTCTGGTGGCAGGCGGCTACACTTTTTTTAAGGACATGGACGGGCCGGTTGTAGAAGTTGCGCCGAATACCGGCAGGGTTTCACCGGCAACTATATTGCAGATATCCATGAGTGACCAATCAGGCATACGTTCGTTGTCTGTGGGCATCCGTAAAAATAATGTTATCAATATTATTTTCAAGAAGCATTTTGACGCCTATCATACACAGCGCACTGTTGAAGTGCCGCTCAAAAATGCAAATCTCCGCGAAGGGGCGTTTGATCTTGAAATCCGCGCTACGGACAGTTCTCTTGCGGGCTTTGGGCAGGGGAACACCCGGACTATACTGCTGCCCATGCGTCTTGACATGCAGCCGCCGCGTATCTCTGTCAAAAATTTGCCGCCGAATGTACATCGTGGCGGTTCGGCAGTCATTCGCTATACTGTTGACGAAGAGGTTGCAAGCAGCGGCGTTCTTATAGCCGGGTATTTTGTGCCTGGTTTTTTGCAGAAAGACGGTAGTTATCTCTGTCTGTTTCCATTCCCGTATGCCATGACGGCAAAAGACTTCAAGGGCGCTGTTGAAATAAGCGCTACAGATCTTGCAGGCAACTTCACCAAAAGCCGATTGACGGTCATGTCCTATGAGCGAAATTTTAAAAGCGACACGCTGGAGCTGAAAGACGATTTTCTGGACACTGTGCAGAACAAGCTGCACAGTCTGGCGCCTGACGCGGCCAGCCCTCTGGATTGTTATCTGTACATTAATAATCAGGTGCGAGCCGCCAATGTGCAAACGTTGCGTGAAATAGGAAAAAATACAGCTGCAGCCATGCTGTGGAGCGAAGCATTTCAGCGTTTGCCGCGTTCTGCTTCAAGGGCCGGTTTTGCGGACCATCGCTTTTTCAGCAGGCAGGGCAAACTGGTCGGCGAGTCTTTCCATCTTGGCTTTGATTTGGCTTCAGTACGCAATGCTGACGTGCCTGCCGCCAACAGCGGACGTGTTGTGCATGTGGGTAATTTGGGGATTTACGGCAATATTGTCGTCGTCGACCATGGACTTGGCCTCATGTCGCTTTATTCGCATTTGAGCGAACAGCTTGTCAAAGTTGGAGATATTGTCGCCAAAGGGCAGACGATCGCCCGAACCGGCAGCAGCGGTCTCGCCTTTGGCGATCATCTGCATTTCGGCATAATTGTGGGCGGTATGGAAGTGACGCCTCTGGAATGGATTGATCCCAAATGGATACGTAATAACATTGCCGGCAGAATCAACGCGGAAACGCATTAACGCAGAGGAGCGGCCTGCTTTTAAAGCCGGACCGTTCACAATCAGTCTTGTTCAGTCGCGCGGCGGCAACTGTCTGCCGCCTTCTTCCAGATGCTGCAAAAATTTGTCACGGCACTCATAGCTGCAAAAACGATATGTTTTTTCGCCGTCCCGAACGGCAATATCCGCATCAGCTGAAACATAGGAACCGCATTCAGGATCTTTCACCATCTCGCCGGCGGCTACTTTTCGATTTATACCGGCAGCGCTTTCTTCTTGGCTGATTTTTTTCTTTTTAAGCAGGTCACTTGCGAAAAGCTTGTATAATAAATATATTATCGCGATCAGAATAAGCCATTTCCACATTGCCCGGCTCCTTTCATTGAAAAATTTTGTTGCCATCCAACTGATAGTCGAGTTGTTCAAGCCAGCAACGCGCCGGCTGTCCTTCAATACATATTTCGGGCGCGAGATCTAGAAGCGGAATGAGCACAAAGGCGCGCTGCAGCATGCGCGGATGCGGCAAGCGACAGTTTGCGTCGTCTGAATGTTCCATGCCGTAGAGGAGTAAGTCTGCGTCAATGGAGCGTGGGCCGTAGCGTACATCAGTTTCAGGGTTGCGCGTTCGTCCCAGCGCAAGCTCCATTGACGACAGCGCGTCAAGCAGACGCCGGGCATTCCAGTCCGCCCCCGGCGCAAGCGCGACAACCTGATTCAAAAACCAGGGCTGCTCAATAAATTCCTGCGGCTCTGTTAAATAAACAGGCGATGCCGCCGCCAGACGAATATCCGGCAACAGTTCCAGAGATCTGCATGCCTGACTGAGCATGCAGGCCGCATTGTCGGCGTTGGAGCCAAGGCAGACATATGCCTGAATGTTCTTTGTCGAATTCATGAAACTGCCGCTTGCCTGTTGCTTGCTTCAGGCGGAAGCCTGTTCGCTGGTACTGACATATAAGAACCTCGCTATTTGTTGATCTGCAAGCGAAGTATGCCAGAAAAATTAAGCCTGGACACCATACAGACAAAGTTAAGAAAATTTTTCAAAATGAATCTGCTCTAGGTTTGCAAACTCTGCGCAAGAACTGCGCCGTGTTGGCCGCCGCCGGCCATTCTTGAGAGCTCGGCAAGACGTTCCTCCCCATTGAGCTGTGTGCAGAGAGTAAACGTGGCTGCGCCGCGAATTTCTTTGTTTACCTGAAAATGTTTTTTTGCCTTTGCAGCCAGTTGCGGCCAGTGGGTGATAAGGATCATCTGATGTTTTTCAGCAATGGCATCCAGTTTTTCAGCGATGTTGTTTAAAATGAGACCTCCGACGCCTGCATCCACTTCGTCAAAAATATAGGTGGCGCTTTCCGTACCCTGACGCATCCTGACAAGGGCCAGCAAAAAACGTGAAAGTTCCCCGCCGGAAGCTATGCGGTCAAGCGGTTGAGGCGGCTGGCCGGGGTTTGGCGCCCAAAGAAAGCGCACACTCTCATCGTTCACGCCGCTCCATATTTTCTGTGGAAGAAAATCCGGTATCACCATGACGTGATGAGAGAAGCCGAGTTCGCGCAATTCGGCTTCAAGCCGACCGGCAAACAGTTTCGCTGTGCTGCGTCGCAGTGGGATGACGGCATCAACGACATCTTTGAGTTTTGTTGTCAGAGCTTTTTCTTCCCGCAGGAGGCGCGATATATCCAGAGCACAAACGTCCAGAAATGAAAGAGCCTCTGTGATGTCTTTCCGCAAGGCAAGAATTTCCGGAAGAGTTTTGCGTAATTTGCGTCTGAGCTGGGCCAGAGCAAACAGGCGTTCCTCAACGCGGTGCATGTCTGTTTCGGTAACTGACGGTGGAGGAGGGCGCAAGCGACCGCCCAAATGCGCAAGCTGTTCACGCAGGGCTGAGACCGCGTCAGTTTCGGGCGTAAGTGTTGCGTCAAATTCGCCTATTTTTGCGAGAAGCTTTTCAAATTTGTCGAGCAAGTCCAAAAGTCCCGTTCCGTCCTCGCCGTGAAGCAATGCAAACGCCTTCTCATAATTTTCACACAGATGCGCTGAAGTGCGCATCTGGGCGCGCAACGCTTCCAGACGTTCCTCTTCATTTTCTTCAGGTGATACTTTATCTATCTCCTGCTGCTGCATTTCCAGCAGATCGCGCCGCGCAGTCATCTCCGCCTGTTTTTCAAGCAAGGCTTTGCGTTGAGCCGCAATATCCGCCAACAAACGGTACAGTGCATCGCGTTCGTGTAAAAGTTGAGGGTCCGGCAGGGCGCTGTCTATCAATTTTGCCTGAAAAGAGGGTCTTAAAAGCTGTTGCTGGGCATGCTGACTGGTATGCGAGACTAGGCGATCCCGCAGCTCGCGAAGTGTTTCCTGTGATTTCAGCGTATCGTTGACATACAGACGGCTGCGGCCTGTTTCGGCTGAAAGTTCACGCCTGATCACAATATCATTGTTTTCAAGTGTGAAAAGTGCCTCCACCCGAGCGCGCAGAGCGCCTGGGCGCACCATATCGCACGACAATCTGTCTCCCAGCAAAAAACCCAGGGCCTTGAGTATGAAACTTTTCCCGGCGCCGGTTTCTCCGGTCAGCACATTCATGCCGGCCGAGAATTCCAGTTCCATGTCTTCAATAAGGGCCAGATTGCGTATACGCAGATATTCCAACATTATTTTATGGCTTAACTTTTATGTCCGCAACGTACTGCCGGGAGTAACTTATTAATGTTATTGTTTAAGGCGTGGATCCAATATGTCACGCAAGCTTTCACCGAGCAAATTATAGCCCAGCACTGTTATCAGGATAGCCAGCCCCGGGTAGACGGAAAGCCAGGGCGCGCTTTCAATGACAGACTTTCCTTCCATAAGCATATTGCCCCAACTGGCTGCGGGGGGTTGTACGCCGAGTCCCAAAAAGCTCAAGCTTGATTCTGCAAGAATGGCACCTGCGACACCCAATGTGGCGGTGATCAATACCGGCGCAAGAGCATTTGTCAGGATATGCCGAAACAAAATTCGCCGCGTCGGGCTGCCGGCAAGCCTGGCGGCGGACACAAATTCACGTTCGCGCAAACTTAACGTGTCCGCTCGTACAAGACGGGTCACGCCCATCCACGATGTCAGACCGATGACAACCATAATATTTGTCATATTCGGCTCCAGGAAGGCAATGACGGCAAGAATCAAAAAAAATGACGGGAAACAAAGCATAATATCAACCATGCGCATGATGACTTCATCAGCCCAGTTTCGAAAATATCCGCTGACAAGGCCGAGAACCGTGCCAATGCTTATGGAAATGCCGACAGCCACAAAGCCCACCCACAGTGAGACGCGTCCGCCGTACAGCATACGTGAAAAAACGTCGCGGCCCAAACGGTCTGTTCCGAACCAGAATCGGGAGCAGGGGGCTTGCAGGATATTGTCAAGGTGTTGTGCAGCGGGCGTATACGGCGCCAGCAACGGCGCGCACAATGCCGCCAGCGACATTGTCAGCACAATGGTGAGACCAAGCAGCAGCATAAAATAAGACCCGAAAAACCGTCTGCCGAAAGCGGGCGACATCAGTCATGGCCTTTTGCCGAGCGAATGCGCGGGTCTGCAAGTCCGTAGCAGAGGTCAGCCAGCAGATTGCCGGCCAGGGTGAGTACAGCCCCGAAGACAAGATTGCCCATAATCATGGTATAGTCACGGGCCATAACCGCAGCGTAAAACAATTGTCCAAGGCCTGGCAGGGCAAAGATGGATTCAATAATGACGCTGCCGCCGATAAGTCCCGGAACGGAAAGACCGAGCAGGGTAATTATCGGCAAAAGGGCGTTGCGCAACGCATGACGCCAGATGACTGCATGGTTTGACAGGCCTTTTGATTTTGCTGTGAGTATATAATCCTGCCGCAGCACCTCAAGCATGCACGCCCGCATATAGCGTGATATGCTCGCGAGACCGCCGATAATATAGACGAGCAACGGCAAGGCAAGATGGCGGGCTATATCGCAACATTTGCCCCATGGGCTTAATTCGGCATAACCTAGGGATGTAAGGCCGGAAACAGGCAGCCATTGCAGTTCAATGCCGAAAAACATCATAAGCAGTAACGCCAGCCAGAAAGAGGGCATGGCAAAACCCAAAAAAACAAGTATTGTTACTGTGCGATCCAGGAGGGAATTTTGTCTGCACGCCGTGGCAATGCCCAGAGGAACAGCGATAATCAGGACAATAATCAATGAGATGAGATTGATGCTTACAGTGAGCGGCAGACGCTCCATAATTTTTGTCAGCACCGGCCGCGCGTCTGCGGACATCGAATTGCCGAAATCAAAGTGCAGCAAACGAAACAGCCAATCCAAATATTGTATATATAATGGCCTGTCAAGACCATACAGTGTTTCGAGTTGTCGGCGCGCGGCTTCGCCGGCAAGCGGATTCAAAGTGGTTTCCATGTCTGTTGGTGAACCGGGGGCAAGATGTATCACCCAAAAACTGATCAGGGTGATTCCGAGGAGCACCAGGAAAAGCCAGATAGCTTTATGGGCAAGCCTCAGGAGAATGCCTGAAAAACGGCTGTAAGACAGAGCGGATAAACATGTCATGCCGAACAGCTCTAGTCCAATCTTGTCAGCCAATGACCGATATGGCTCACTTCGTTTTGCCAGTCGGCGGAGAGACGCAATTTCAGAAAACGCTTATACAGGCTGTCAAGCAGGTCCACGCAGATTTCCAACAAATAAAATTTTTCCAGCAAAAAGGCGTCAGGGTCTTCCTCTCTGTCATTTTTGTCCTGTTTCGGCGTTTTAAGGCCGGCAAGAGAAAAATCTTCCGCTTTCAGGGTCAGTTGAAAAGCCAGTTCGTCTTTTTCCAGACGAAGCAGCGCCCGGCTCACTTTTTTGCCGGTACCCAG
This sequence comes from Desulfovibrio sp., assembly GCA_031260725.1. Lineage (GTDB taxonomy): Bacteria > Desulfobacterota > Desulfovibrionia > Desulfovibrionales > Desulfovibrionaceae > Desulfovibrio. The sequence goes on from JAISKZ010000010.1 coordinate 76,631, forward strand.
GCCGAAGCGGGCTTCACGCAATGGTGAAAAAGAACCTGAAACGGAAGCCGTTTCGCGGGATTCCCCTTCACCGGCCTGGACGACTATTCGCTGTTCCATGGAAACCGAAAACTGGGCGCCGTTTTTATCTGTAAAGGCGCCCGGCGTTGTGTCGCTCCGGTACCAGAGCCACGTCAGAAATTCCCGGCCAAGAATGGCGTCTGTGGATTCCGTGAGAGAGAGCTTATCCATAGCGTTAACACGACCCCATAAAAATCAGACAGTTGAGCGTGGCGCAAAATTTGTTGCATCAAGCTGATCAAGGCAAAGCGCGCCTTCCTCGTTCAGCATGGAAGCCGCCAGAGTATACGGTGTCACTTGTTCCAGGTGCAGTTCAAAGGTTTTTAAAAATTCTTCGAGAAACATGTCAATCATATTGCTTCGGGTGGAGGCAAACCAGACTTCATTCCTCTCAGTCAGCCAGAGCACATTAAATTCACCCGGCACAGGGAGAAAATGGCGACGAAGACGCAGTTGAACCTGCTCCCTGATTTCTTTTTTCCGTTCACGAGAAATAAAGGTCTTGTCCTGAATGCGCAAACGTTCTTTTTCTTCCCGCAATGCCAGAGCAAGATGCTTTTTGACGACACCGGGCGGAATCCGCCGTCTGTCAAGCCTCAATGAAAAGACAAAACAGGTCGCTTTGTCAGGGGGAGTCTCATTCCATGTCGAGTCCAGCATGTCTTCAAAGTTCACCCATCCGCATGACTGCATTTCCGGAATATTGTCAATATCGTGAAAGGCAAACTTGCGAAGCCTGTCCGGAATCTCAGACCAGAGCGTCTCCGGCGCGCTGTCAAGAATACGGAAACGGGTGAAGCTGCACGTATTGTTTGCAAAGCCCATGATAACTCCAATATATTTTTTGAAGTATAAGCTGACCGCTCCTGTCTGACAAGTTGATTTGTCCCATAATGATAATTATGTAAACTTTAATTAAAAAACACCGTCCGGGCTAACGTCCGCTTGACGGGCGCCCGCTCTTCACACACCATGTTTCTTCAATCAACTCAACGTGGAAAATATCATGTCGTTAGAGAAAAAAAACGGAACGCGCCTGAACAAGGCTGTTGCCCAGACGGGTTACTGTTCACGCCGTAAGGCGGATGAACTGATTTTTGCAGGGCGCGTGCTTGTGAACGGTTGCGAAGAAAAAAATCCCGGGCGGCATGTTCTGCAGGATGACGTGATCATGGCAGATGACTGTGTTCTGGATGCAGGCAAGCCGCTTTTTTACCTTTTGCTGAACAAGCCGGTGCAGGTTATCTGCACCATGCATGACCCCCAGGGGCGGCCCACCGTTGTGGATTGCCTTCCGCAAAATCTTGCCGATCAGCGGCTCTACCCTGTCGGACGTCTGGATTATTTTTCCGAAGGCCTGCTGCTGTTGACAAATGACGGCGAGCTTGCGCATCGTCTGATGCATCCCGGACATCACCAATCAAAAAAATACGCGGTTCTTGTTCGCGGCGAAGTGAATCCCGCCTCGTTGCGGGCAATGCGCTCGGGTATGCGTCTGGCCGAAGGAGAAAAAATCCTGCCTGTGGATGTTGAACAGGAAGTCTCGGACGGCGGCAATACATTATTGACAATGTCGCTCGGACAGGGGGTGAACCGTCAGATTCGCCGGATGTGCCGGGATTTGGGCTTGACCATACTGCGCCTGAAACGCACGGCCCAAGGTATATTGTCCCTGGGGAATCTGCCTTCGGGGCATTCGCGGCTTTTGGACAGAACTGAGGCGGCTGCGCTTAGAGAAAGCGTCCGCCTGTCGTAACCCTCACGGGCGTTTTTACGACGTGCAGCAACTGCTCCAGAAAAGTGATGGCGTCTTTTTGCAGCGCGCGGAGGTGTTTTTCCCCTTTAAAACTTTCTGTATATACCTTGCAGATCGCCTCTGTTCCCGAAGGGCGCACCGCAAACCAGCCCTCCGCGCTTGTCACCTTGACGCCGCCGACAGGCGCATTATTGCCGGGCGCCCTTGTCAGAATCTGCGTCACAGGTGCGCCCCCCAAGGTTTGCAAATGCACCATGTCAGGTGATAAAGCGTCAAGGGTCTCCCGTGTGTGCGTGTCTGCAGGTATTTCGAGCCGCCGGTAGACCGGGGCGCCGAGCTGCTCAGCCAGCCTGCCGTAAATTTCGCTCGGCGAGACCTGTTCCTTTGCCATAATTTCTGCAGCCAGAAGGCACAGAAGCGGCCCGTCCTTATCCGTGCTCCAGGGGGAGCCGTCGAAACAGAGAAAAGAAGCCCCTGCGCTTTCCTCACAGGCAAAGCCGCATTGTCCGGACAGCAGATAGCCCGCAAACCATTTAAAACCAACCGGCATTTCCACTATTTTGCGGGACAAAGCCTGCCCTACCCTGTCCAGCATCGCGCTGGTAACCAGTGTTTTGCCTATGCCGCAGGCGGCAGGCCAGTCTGTCCGTGTCCGGAACAGGTGCCAGGCGGCGACTGCAAGATAATGGTTTGGGTTCATGAGTTCCCGGCGTGTGACAATGCCGTGGCGATCAGCATCGGTATCGCATGCAAAGGCGAGATCAAAGCGTTCACGCATTTCAAGAAGACAGTTCATGGCATACGGCGAAGAACAATCCATGCGGATTTTTCCGTCTTTGTCGCACGGCACGAAACGAAAGGTCGGATCCACCTGCCTGTTCACTATGGTGAGGTCAAGACGGTAGACGGCGGCAATCTGTTCCCAGAGCGGCAGGCTGGCGCCGCCGAGGGGGTCTGCTCCCAGCTTAAGACCTGAGGCGGCGATAGCCCGCATATCAAGCACTTTTGAAAGGTCTTGGACATAATCATTTATAAAATCACACTGTTTTACAAACGACGAGCGCAAGACTTCATGTAAATGTTTAAGGTGTACCTTTTGATTGCCGTTCTCCAGATAGACATTGGCCTGGTTTTGAATCCATTCCGTAATCCCGGTTTCAGCCGGGCCGCCGTGCGGCGGGTTATACTTGAATCCGCCGTCGCCGGGCGGATTATGGGAAGGCGTGATAATAATGCCGTCAGCCAATCCCCCGGCGCGGCCTTTATTCCAGTTCAACACAGCGTGTGAGATGACGGGGGTGGCTGTAAAACCATCGTCTTTGGCGATGTGCGTCGTTACACCGTTGGCTGTGAGCACTTCAAGGACGGAACGGAATGCTGCCTCAGAAAGCGCGTGTGTGTCCCGCCCAAGAAACAGGGGGCCGTCAATGCCCTTCATTTTTCTGAAATCACAGACAGCCTGCGTAATGGCGTAAATATGCCCCTCATTAAAAGTTTGCAGACCCGGCGAGCCTCTGTGGCCGGATGTGCCGAAGGCAACCCGCTGGGATGAGACTGCCGGATCAGGAAATTCCGTATAGTATGCACTCATCAGTTTCGGAATGTTTTCCAATCGTTCAAGAGGCGGCAGCCGCCCGGCATCGCTGTGAACAACAGACATGGGAACCTCGCGGTGCAGACCGCGGATATGAGGATGAAAGTTATTTCTGCAAGGGCACAGTGCGGAAGAAAACTTCTCCGCGACGTTCTATCTGAAGCATGACGGCGCCGCGCTTCTCCCCTTCTTCCTTAACGATCCTGGAAAGCGCTTCCACTGTATTGACGGCTTTCAGATTGGCCTTCAAAATGATGTCGTCAGGACGAATGTCAACTTGCGCGGCCGGCTTGTCAGGATTGACATCCACGATGAGCAGGCCTTCGTTTTTGTTGATCTTCAGCTCGCGCCGTTCGTCGTTCTGCAGCGGACGCACCGCCAGGCCCAGCAGACTTTCATCCTGCTGGGATTGCCCCTTGCCGCCGCGCTTTGCGGTTTGCGCGGATTTGCGTTCGCCGAGCGTTATTTTAAGGTCAAGATTTTTGCCGTCCCGCCAGACAGTCACAACAGCGACACTTCCCGGACTCTTGTCGGCAATGGCAAGCAACAGGGCCGAGGTGGTTTCAATATTTTTTCCGTCCACGGCAACAATGACATCCCCGTCGTGGACGCCGCCTTTCGCCGCCGGCTCGTTCTGCATGACATCATTGACCAGCGCGCCCTTCGGCGCGGCCATCCCCAATGCCTTGGCGGTATTGTCGTCCACATCCTGAATATTCACACCGATCCAGCCGCGGCTGACTTTTTTGCCCTGCTGGATTTGAGCAATGATTTTTGAGGCCATGTTGCTGGGAATGGCAAAGCCGATGCCCTGACCGCTGGCTATGATTGCCGTATTGATGCCGATGACCTGTCCGTTCATGTCCAAAAGAGGGCCGCCGCTGTTGCCGGGGTTGATGGATGCGTCTGTCTGTAAAAAATTGTCAAAAGGACCTGAACGGATATTGCGGCCTTTAGCCGAAAGGATGCCGGCCGTCACAGTATGGTCAAGCCCGAAGGGATTGCCGATGGCGAGCAGCCATTCGCCGACTTTAAGCGTGTCTGAATTTCCAAAAGTAAGATATTGCAGTTTGTTTTTTGCATTCACCTTGAGCAGGGCCAGGTCTGTCTCTTCGTCCGAACCGATAAAATCGGCTGACAGTGTTTCGCTTTTTCCGTTGCTCGAATCAAAAGTGACGTGGATGGTGTCCGCGTCCGCAACGACATGATTGTTGGTCACAATATAGCCGTCAGCGGAAATCAGGAAGCCTGATCCCAATGATTTTTGTTTCATTTGGGGCCGTTTGCCGCCACGCCCTTTCCCGCCGAATTGATCAAAAAATTTTTCAAAACCGGGAGGCATGTTGCGGAACATATCGCCAAAAAGATCTTCCGGTCCCTCAGCCTGTGTTTTGCGTTCCGTTCCTATGTTTACGACGGCCGGGCCGCACTTTGCCGCCAGTTCGCTGAAATCGGGCAAAGCCGCCGCCGCGGGCAGTTGCGTAACTGCTACAATCAGTACGGAGCAAAGAATGATAAGATATTTTTGTATTGCCATTGAGACAATCCTCCATCTATTTTGGCAAGTCTGTATTCTTGTCTTCATGCTATCCTGCCTGACGGTAAAAAACAATCCGCAAAGACCCCGGAAAATCCGGTCTGATAAAAATCATTACAGATTCAGGTTACGCGTTTTTTTGTGCCGGGTTCATGTTTGAACGGGGATGGGCCATATCGTAGGCGCGCATCAGATATTCCAGGCTGACCTCTGTGTAACGCTGTGTCGTCGTCAGACGCTTATGCCCCAGAAGTTCCTGCACGCTGCGCAGATCAGCCCCGGCGGCCAGCAGATGCGTCGCAAAGGAATGCCGCAGACTGTGTGGTGAAACAGTAAAAGCCAGTCCCGCCTCACGGCAAAGACGGGCAATGACCCGTGCGGCCTCCCGGCGATGAAGACGCCCTCCCCGCGCGCCCACAAAAAGCGCGTTTTCCTTCGGCGTCGCCAGACAACCGCGCACGGCAAGCCATGCCGTCAGGGCCGAAGTGGACGTGTCGGACAGAGGAGCGAGGCGTTCGCGGGAGCCTTTGCCCAGAACACGCAGTATGCCTGATTTAAGTCGGGCATCATCCAGATTCAGACCAAGTGCCTCTGAAATGCGCAATCCGGAACCATAAAGCAATTCAGCCAGGGCGATATCCCTCAGATGCAGCCGCGCGTCCTTGCTGTTAGTTTCCGCCGTGTTTTTGCGGGCATCAAGCAGCGCGAATGCTTCATCCACATTCAGCACGCGGGGATGGCGCCTTTCCTGCCGCGGATTACGCACCTGCTTTGCAACATTCTCCGCCACAAGACCATTGCGCAGCAGAAACTGAAAAAAGGAACGAACAGCGGCCAGTTTTCTGGCCATGGAACTTTTTGCCCCCCCCTGCCGGAAAAGCCGGGCCAGAAATGCCTGAATATGTTTACGGCTGACGGTTTGCGGTTTTGCAATGTCTGTATTGCGTTCAGAGAGAAATGCGGTCAGTTGCGCCAAATCCGCGCGATACGCCCTTTGTGTGGAGAGGGAATAACCTTTCTGCACAGCAAGCCAGTCCAGAAATTTTTTGACCAACAGATCCGCGTTTTCGGTCTTTGCGCTGTCAGGGACAGCTTTTTCAGGCGGACTCATGCCAAGGCCCTATAGCGGGCGCCCGGCAGGCGTTGAACCTCGCCTGTCATTTCAAGCCCAATCAGCAGGCTGTTTAATTCCGCCGCGGTGAGCTTCAGGGCAAGCGAAAGCGCGTCAAACTGCATGGGGCCGCTTTGACGCAACAAATCCAGAAGGGGTTGTTTGCGCTCAGGCGGCGTCAGGGCGTCGGCCGAATCGCAGGCAGGCACAAAAGCCGCCTGTCCGGGTTTTGCCGCCGCCTTGCTGATGCGGCGTTGCGCGACAGGTGGTGTTGCCATACATGCAGATTGCGGGTTGACGACGGCAGTCTTGTCTTCTTCCGTCGGATTGACCCCGGAGATGCCGAAGGGACGCAGCTGATCCGCCAGATCGCGCAATATGTCTTCCGCGCTGAACACGGGCCGTGCCCCCTGACGCACAAGATCCTGACAGCCGAGGCAATGCGTGTCCAGCGCGGAACCGGGCACCGCATAGACATCACGGTTTTGTTCCAGGGCAAGACGGGCGGTTATCAGGCTGCCTGAACAGCTGGTCGCCTCCACGACAAGAACGCCGAGAGCCAGTCCGCTGATGATTCTGTTGCGCACTGGAAAATGTGCCGCAATCGGCGGCGTTTCAGGAGCGAATTCAGAGAGCAGGAGGCCCTGCTCTGTCATGTTTTTAAAAAGATACGCATTTTCTTTAGGATAGATTTTATTAATGCCGGTGCCCAGTACGCCGATGCTTTTCCCGGTGCGCTGCAGGGCTGCCTCATGCACTGCCCTGTCAATTCCCTGAGCCATTCCGGAGACAATAACTATGCCGCAGGACGCGAGACATCGCGCCATATATGACGCCACTGTGCATCCGTGAGGGGTTGCGCGGCGTGAACCGACAATGGCAAACGCGGGTGATTGCAGCAGGGCAGGATCGCCCCGACAGTACAAAAGTACCGGAGCGTCCGGCAGTTCACGCAGGCGTTGCGGGTAACGCGGGTCAGTCCAAAGCAGAATTTTGTCGTCCCGTTTTCTGACGCGCTCCCATTCTTCCATCGCGCCGACACGCCAGGATTCCCCACCTATCTCTCGTGCCTGACGTCGTGAAAGCCCTGCGTGAACCCATTCATCTTTGGCCTGCAAAGCGCGGTACGCTGACCCGAAGGTATTGAGCAAACGGGCGCGGGAACGGGCCCCGAGCCCCCGGCAATGGCGTATGGCAAGGCTTGCCCAGAATTCCCTGCGGCCTGTCTGATCCAGCGCCGCCCAGGAAGGCAAAGGTTGATCCGTTGCAATCGGCGTCGGCAAATCGGCAAAACCGGCATGGCGGCGCTCGCCGCAGGCTGCCTCCGGCTGCATACTCAATGCGCCGTGCCTCGTGAACGAACAAGCATGAAAAATTTTTGCATATTGTTCTCCCCTCTTTGGCTGCGCCACGACGGATCTTTTTCAGCAGGTCTTGCGGCAAACATAGTTTTCAGGCAAAAACAGACAGTGTTTCTGCCGGGAACATACAGCATTACACGCCGTTCACGCAAGATTATAAAGTGTGCGTTAAAAGGGCTTGCCATGAAAATATCTGTTTCACGCTTTTGCCGGATGCGAGGCAACGCGCAATGAACGCTCTCAACGCATTGACGACCGCCCTGCCCTGGCTGCAAATCAGTATTGACATACTTTGCGTGATACTTCCGCTCGTCGCCTTTATGAGTTTTACCGGCATCGGCTTTATCTCGGCGGCGGCAAAAATTTTGTCCCTCACCCGCAAGCGCGCTTCTTTCGACAAATGCGCCAGACAGCTTGCCGCATTCGGCCTTGTTTGGGGCTGGCTGCTGCTGGTTGTCTGCCGCATCTGGCTTTATTTGACGCAAAACAGTTCCGTCAAACCTGCCCCGTTCAGCGGCCTGACGGAACTCAGCTGGCTTTTGCTGGCATGCAGCGTGTTGTTTATCAGCCTGTATTACGCGCTCTGGAAATTTCTGCGCAATCTTCCCGCGCTGCATATTGTTTTGGGCATTGCAAGCGGTTTGACGGCCTGCGCCGCGCTTGTCTCGGCGCTGTTTACAGAACGGCTTGCCGCGACGCCGCAGTCGAACCTGAACGGCGTCCACAGCCTGGGGGGTGCCGTGAGCCTGATCTTCAATTTGATTTTGTCGGAACAGCACATATCGCTTTGGAACGCATTGTGCTGTACTCCTTTGCTGATTTTAGCTTTTTCCGGCGGCGTAGGCGCCTTGTGGCTTTTTATGCGGCGCAAGCACGATGATTTCGGTCGAGACCACTATAACACCATGATCCGTTGGTGCGCATATTGGGCACGGAATGCGTGGGCTTTGCTCTGGATACTTTTTCTGGCCTTCAGTCTGCTTCAAATTCGCCAGTCATGGCAAGGCGATGCTCTTGCCATGCAGGATATTGCCTTGCAGACCGCACGACTTCTGTTCTGGCTCATCCCGTGCCTGCTCTGGTCTTTTGTATGCCGCAGCGCTGTCGCGTTGCGGCACAAATTTACACTGCTGGCCGCGCTGTGCACGGCAAGCACTTTTATGTTGCCCTATTATCTTGAAGTAACGGATTCAGGTGTGCTGTAAAAGGCAGTCACGGGCAATGAACGCGCCGAAGCCAAAGAGGCTTTCATGTCTTTCTTAAAATAAAACCGGAACAAATGGTGGCAGGTAGCCCCAACCCATTTTCATGTATGGCAACGCTTTGACAAATTTTTAGGAAATTCTTATGATTACAGTTTATGAAACGCCCATTCCATCAGGGCCGACCGACGGCATATTGATCGGGATCGGCTGACCCATGCCAACCGAAGCCGACACCTGTCGAACACTGATTACGCCTGCCTTGCAGGCCGCAGGCTGGGAGTCCGGCTCCCATTCCATTGCCGAACAGCGCACCTTCACGGACGGCCGCATCATAGTCCACGGCAACAGCGCCACCCGCCGCCAGGCTAAACGCGCGGACTACATCTTGTGTTATACCCGTGATTTTCCCATTGCCGTTGTCGAGGCAAAGGCCGAAGACAAACCCGCTGCCGACGGCTTGCAACAGGCCAGGGAATACGCTGAAATTCTCGGCCTCAAATTTGCTTATGCTTCCAGCGGTAAGGAAATTATCGAATTTGATTACCTCACGGGTATGGAACGCAATCTTTCCGCCTTCCCAACGCCCGACGAACTCTGGGCACGGCTCCGCTCCGGAGAAAAGCTGACGGATGGCACAGCCGACAGCCTGCTCGCCGCTTCCAACCACAGTGCCGGCAAAGAACCGCGCTATTACCAGCGCATCGCCATTGATAGGGCCGTGCAGACCATCGTGCAGGGCAAAAAGCGCGTGCTGCTCACCATGGCCACCGGCACCGGCAAAACCGTTGTCGCTTTTCAGATTTGCTGGAAGCTCTGGTCTTCCAAATGGAACGCCAAGGGGGACCCCGCCCGCAAACCGCGCATCCTTTATCTCGCTGACCGCAATTTTCTTGTGGACGACCCGAAGGACAAAACCTTCGCCCCCTTCGGCGATGCCCGCCATAAAATCGAAGGCGGCAACATTGTCTTCAGCCGCGAATTGTATTTCTCCACCTACCAGTCCATAGCCGGAGACGCCAACCGCCCAGGTCTCTACCGCGAATTCGCGCCGGACTTCTTTGACCTCATTATTGTGGACGAATGCCATCGCGGCAGCGCCAAGGAAGACTCCAACTGGCGAGAAATACTGGAATACTTTGCGCCCGCCTCTCAACTCGGCATGACAGCCACGCCGTTGCGCGACGAGAACCGCGACACCTACCAGTATTTCGGCAATCCGATTTATCAGTACAGCCTCAAGCAGGGCATTGATGACGGCTTTCTTGCCCCCTACCGCGTGTATCGTGTCGTCACGCAATGGGATGCCGCCGGCTGGCGCCCAGACAAGGATGATCTTGACCGCTACGGACGGAAAATTCCCGACGAAGTTTACTCCACCGCTGACTTTGAGCGCCGTATCGCCTTACGCGCCCGCACCCGGGCTGTCGCCCGGCATCTCACCGATTTTTTGAACAAGACCAACAGATTCGCCAAAACCATTGTCTTCTGTGTGGATCAGGAACACGCCTCGGAAATGCGTGCGGCATTGGGTAACCTGAACGCCGATCTTGTCCGGCAATATCCCGATTATGTCTGCCGCGTCACCGCCGACGAGGGCGACATAGGGCGCGGCCACATGCAACGCTTTCAGGATGTGGAGACGTGCGCGCCCGTCATCCTCACCACTTCCCAACTGCTCACCACCGGACTTGACGCACCCACCTGCCGTAATGTCGTCCTGCTGCGCCTTGTCAACTCCATGGTTGAGTTCAAGCAAATCATAGGGCGAGGCACGCGTGTGCGCGACGACTACGGCAAGCTCTGGTTCAATATCCTTGATTATACCGGCACAGCCACACGTAATTTTGCCGATCCGGCCTTTGACGGAGACCCCGCCTTTGCCGCGCAGGAAGAAATTGATACCTACGGCACTGTGCGCCGCAGTGAAACATTGACAACAGAGGATCAGCAAGACCTCCCCGCCATACAGGAAACCCCGGCTCCCTATGGCCAACTGCCTGCCGACGCCGAACTTCAACCTTCAAAAAAATACTATTTTGACGGCGGACAGGTGGAAATCGTCGCCGAATTTGTCCATGAGCTTGATGCTGACGGCAAACAGCTTCGCGTCGTCAAGCTCACTGACTACACCGCAGAAAAAGTACGCACGCTTTGTGCGAATCAGGACGATTTGCGCGCCCGCTGGGCCGATGCCGTTCAGCGCGCGGATATCATCCGGCAGTTTGCCGAGCGCGGCATTGATTTTACAACCGTTGCCGCGCAGATGGGCCGACCCGACGCGGATCCGTTTGATTTACCCTAGTGAAGTTTGAACCTCTTCCTGGATTGCACCAATCAGGTTTGCCAAAGAAATTTTACGTTAATTACTACGGGAATATATTGGAATTAACTATGCAAAAAGATGATAACAATAATGTAAATATAGGGCATACTATCTTCACAAAAATTGGACAAGAATTGGCTCCGATATGCGGTAGCCAACCAGTGGATGGTTTTATGGACTATGTTAAAGAACAATGGAATATGTATTCTCCAAAGATATTAAAGACAGAGCCATTTAAGCGCTAACTATGTTCATATGTAATAATATCACAAGATGTTGATTTTCGATATTCGATTTATTTCTAGACAACACTATGGTTACCACCCCCCAATCCCTCGGTTCACTCCTGAAATCCGCGCGTGACATTATGCGCAAGGATAAGGGACTAAACGGCGATCTTGACAGGTTGCCGATGCTCACATGGATCATGTTCCTCAAGTTCCTTGATGATCTGGAATACCAGCGCGAGGGCGAAGCCAAACTTGCCGGGACGAAATTCAAGCCCGCCATTGAAGCGCCGTACCGCTGGCGCGATTGGGCCGCCAAGCTGGACGGCATTACCGGTGACGAACTTTTGGCGTTCATCAACAATGAAGAGACTGCACGCCCGGACGGCACACGCGGCGCGGGCCTGTTCCGTTATCTGCGCACGCTTTCCGGCGGAATCGGCGACGACCGCCGCGACGTTATTGCCACCGTGTTCAACGGCGTCCAGAACCGCATGATCAGCGGCTATCTTTTGCGTGATGTCGTCAACAGGCTCAACGGCATCCATTTTACCTCAAGCGGCGAATTGCACACGCTGGGCGCGCTCTATGAATCCCTACTCCGCGAAATGCGTGATGCCGCCGGTGATTCCGGCGAATTCTATACACCACGCGCCGTGGTGCGCTTCATGGTTGCCGTTACCGACCCGCGTCTCGGCGAAACCGTGCTTGACCCGGCCAGCGGCACTGGCGGATTTCTTGTCGAGACGTACAACCACTTGGCGCAACAGGTAAAAACTGTTGCCGACCGCACTGTCTTGCAGAAAAAATCCCTCTTCGGCTGCGAGCCGAAACCGTTGCCGTATCTGCTCTGCCAGATGAATCTGCTCCTGCACGGCCTCGACGCTCCACAAATTGACCCCGGCAATGCCCTGCGCCACAAGCTTACCGACATCGGCGAGCGCGACCGCGTGGACGTGATCCTCACCAATCCGCCTTTCGGCGGCGAGGAGGAGCGCGGCATCCAGGGCAATTTCCCGGAAGACAAACAAACGGCGGAAACCGCACTCTTATTTTTGCAACTGATTATGCGGAAATTGCGGCGGCAGGGCGGCAATGGCCGCGCCGCTGTTGTCGTGCCCAACGGCACATTGTTCGGCGACGGTGTGTGCGCCCGCATCAAGGAAGAACTGCTCAAAAAATTTAACCTGCACACCATCGTCCGGCTGCCCAACGGCGTGTTCGCGCCTTATACCGGCATCCCGACGAACCTGCTGTTCTTTGACCGCTCCGGCCCGACGAACGATGTCTGGTATTACGAACACCCCCTGCCCGAAAGCCGGAAGAACTACACCAAGACCGCGCCTATTCAGTTTGAAGAATTTGCGCCGCTCATTGCGTGGTGGAACCAGCGCGAAGAAAATAAACGAGCCTGGAAAGTTTCCGCCGTCGAATTGCTGGCGAACGGATGTAATCTTGACCGCAAAAATCCCCGCGCCAAGGAAGATGTAACCCACCTGCCGCCGGAACAGCTTGCTGCCGATATTCTGCAGAAAGAACAACGCATCGTAAAAATCATAGGAAATATTCAGAACCTTCTCAAAAAAAGCAGCGGCCAATGAGCAAGTGGCCAACAGTGAAAATTGGCGACATTTTGGTAGAACGTCATGAAACTCCATCCGATGGTGATCTCTCGCTCGGACGTGTTCGCATAATCTCTAAAATCAGTTTCGACACCGGGCAAATTGACCTGCGTTCCGAATCAAAAACTAATACCGGAATGATTTTGGCACGCCCAGGCGACTTGGTTATTTCTGGAATCAATGCAGCAAAAGGTGCCATCGCGCTATATAACTCAGATAACACAGAACCTATCGCTGCGACTATTCACTACAGCGCATACACACCAAAATCTGACCGCGCTGAGATAAAATTCTTGTGGTGGTTTTTTCGTAGCCAATATTTTCGGGAGTTGCTTCATCAACACGTCCCCGGTGGGATAAAAACCGAACTAAAAGCAAAGAGGTTTTTGCCAATTCCAATCCCATTGCCGCCGCTGGGTGAACAGCGGCGGATTGTGGCGCGAATTGAAGAACTGGCCGCACAAATTTACGAAGCCCGCTCCCTTCGCCGCCAAGCCGCTGAGGAAGCAGATGTGTTGATTCGTGCAAATCGAAATCAATCTTTTAAAAAATTATGTTCTTATTGTTCACAACGTCGGCTTGATTCTGTGGCAGATTGCAGACTTGGTAAGATGCTTGATCCACGATTTAAGACAGGGATCGGCTCTACTCCTTACTTGCGCAATGCAAATGTCCAATGGGGCAGACTTGATTTAAGAGATGTTTATCAAATGGATTTTACAGCTAGGGAACGTGCCGAGTTTGCCCTTGAATCAGAAGACATTCTTGTTTGTGAAGGTGGCGATATTGGGAAAGCTTCCATTTGGAATAACGAAATCCCTGGCTGCTGTTACCAAAAAGCGCTTCACCGAATTCGCTGCGACCAGACAAAAATGCTGCCGCAGTTTATGTTACATCATTTGTTTTGGGCAGCGGATGAAGGGCACTGGCTGGCGTTGAAAACCCAAACAACAATTCCGCATTTGACTGGCGTTAAACTCAAGGCATATTCAATTGTCGTCCCCACTCTCCCTGTCCAGCGCCGCATCGTCGCCGAACTGGATACCTTACAAACGCAAGTTGACGCCCTGAAATGTTTGCAAGCCGAGACCGCCGCTGAGCTGGATGCCCTGCTCCCCGCTGTTCTGGATCGCGCTTTTAAGGGGGAATTATTTGATATGGTGAGGAATGAGCGTGCCCGCCCCTCCGCTGATTTATCATATTGTTCAGTGGAAGGATGGCACCGCCATGATTGAACGGACAACGGGCAATATCCTCACATCTGAGGTTGAGGCACTGGTCAATACAGTGAATTGCGTCGGCATCATGGGGCGCGGCATTGCCTTGCAATTTAAAAACCGTTTCCCTGAAAATTTTAAAGCCTATGCCGTTGCCTGTAAAAAACAGCAGGTACAGCCAGGCCACATGTTTGTGTTTGAAACGCGCACACTGTCGCTGCCGCACTATATAGTAAACTTTCCAACAAAACGGCATTGGCGCGGCAAAAGCCGTATGGAAGACATTATATCCGGCATGGAAGATTTGGCAAAATTTATTCAGGAACGTAAAATTACTTCCATTGCGGTGCCCCCTCTCGGGAGTGGGCTGGGTGGTCTTGACTGGAACAAAGTCCGTACACTGATAGAAAGTGCATTAGGCAGCTTGCCTGATGTGCGGGTGCTTGTCTTTGAACCGGCTGGCGCACCGCAGAATGATGTCATGGCTCATGCGCGAGAGATACCCGACATGACCCCCGGCAGGGCGGCACTAGTGGGGCTGATGCAGCGCTATTTCGTTGGTTTGCTTGATCCTTTTGTCACTCTTCTGGAAGTACAAAAGCTGATGTATTTTTTACAGGAAAGCGGGGAACCCTTAAAGCTGCAATATAACCAGGGGGAGTATGGACCATATTCGCCAAATCTGCGCCATGTGCTCAATAAAATCGAGGGCTATTTCATTTCTGGCTACGCTGATGGAGGCGACAGGCCGGATAAGCATCTCGAACTCGTTCCCGGAGCGGCAAAAGAAGCGGAAAATTATCTCCAGCAACATCAGGAAACACGTGATCGTTTTGACAAGGTAGCCGAGCTGGTGGACGGTTTTGAATCTTCCTTCGGTCTGGAATTGCTTGCCACTGTGCATTGGATTGTTACCAAAAAGAAAACGCAAACAAGAGAAGATATTGTCCGGCAAACTTACGCCTGGAATGAACATAAAAAACAGTTCAGCCCCCGCCAAATCAATCTGGCGGTTGATGTGCTGGCAGACAAGGGCTGGATTGCCTTGCCAACGTCATAGATTTGATACAAAAATTTGTTTGCATACCACAGGGATAAGCTATATGTGCTCCCTGTCGTATTACGGAGCCGTCCATGCCGCGCCTCACACCACAAGAACAGCAGGAAATCCTCCGCTTTATTGCAGCCGACAAGCCATTGCCGGACAAATACCGCTTTCTGCTCTTTGAAGACAAGCGCGAGGTGGAGCTTGTCTGGAACGGCAAGACCAGCGAAGTTTGCAACGTGGT
>JAISKZ010000013.1 GCA_031260725.1 Desulfovibrio sp.
TGGGTTTCGGCGTCAACGGCGGTCTGGGCGAGAACAGTTTCATGAACAAGGTTCGCAATAATGGCGGCAGCAAAACCAAAGCAAACACTCAGGACACTTTTGCTGCGGCACAGCGCATACGCCTTCAGTTGGACGCCGTAGCCTCGGAAGCACTTTCCGGCACGGTGTTTTTTGAAATCGGCGACACGACTTGGGGGCAGAATGCGACAGGAGGTGCGCTCGGCGCGGACAGAACCAATGTTGTTGAACTTAAAAACGCCTATCTTGACTGGCAAATCCCCAATACGCAACTGCGCACGCGCATGGGCATTCAGGGCATAGCCCTGCCCAACACGGCCGGCGGTTCCGCTATTATGGACGCTGACTCGGCCGGCATTGTGGCCTCGTATCAGTTTAACGACAATGTTGGTCTTACAGCGCTGTGGATGCGCCCTGTTAACGACAATTTTGCCGGATGGACTGACGGCGCGGGCAGAGCACGGGGAAACAATTATCTTGATAATATTGACCTTGTCGCCTTAACCTTGCCGCTCAAGGTTGACGGCGTCGAATTTACGCCCTGGGTCATGTACGGCATGATGGGCAAAAACGTCCTGGAAGGCTATGGCGACGGCAGTTATCCCTCACGTTATGCAAATGCCAATCCCTCCAGTTGGTCCACCGCGGACGGCAATTTTGCCTTCACGTTGAACAGTCTCTACCCAGGCTTCAATGCTCCCAACGGCCTCGGCAGCACAAGCAAGGCCTACGGCAGCATGTTCTTTGCGGGCCTGCCGCTCGCCGTCACCGTATGGGATCCGCTGAATATTGAGATTGACCTTAACTACGGCTATGTGGAAGCCATGGGCCGCTACGACGTAGCGCGCTACGGCGATGTTGCCGACCTCATGCGCGCCAGCACCCAGCGTCAGGGCTGGCTCGCCAAGGCCCTTATTGAATACAAAATGGACTGGGGTACGCCGGGCATTTTCGGCTGGTATGCTTCCGGCGACGACGGCGACGTGAAAAACGGCTCGGAACGCCTGCCCACTATTGCCGGCGCGGCCAATTTCACCTCCTTCATGGGCGACGGCAATCTGGGGTGGGTGCCGGGCGCGTGGTATGACCTCGACTTATCATACGCCGGCACATGGGGTCTCGGCCTGCAGCTCAAAAACATGAGTTTTGTGGAAAACCTCACACACACTTTCCGCATCGCTTACTGGAACGGCACCAACAGCCCGTCCCTAGTCAAGTACATGAGTAGCTCCACAGCCTGGACACAGGGAACAGGCGCTCAGGACGGCCCATATTTGACCACCAACGACGGCTTGCTGGAATTCAACCTGGTGAATTCCATGACAATATATGAAAATCTGGAAGCCAACCTGGAACTCGGCTATATTGTCAACATGGTGGACGACGGCACATGGAAACGCAACTGGACAGGTGACTCCTATGAAAAACAGGACGCATGGAAAGCGCAACTCGTATTTGCGTATACGTTTTAACGTATAAATTCCGTCTTAATACATAAAAGGGAGCGAAAACTGTTTTTTCGCTCCCTTTTATGTCTCCGAATTGACCCATTCCCGCGCCCGACATGTGCCTGCCCAAGCGGCGGTTTCACCTACATAACAACAAAAAGGCTATAAAAAGAAAAGTCCCTGTCAGGTAAAAACAGGGACTTTGTCAGCACTCTGCCCACCTGCTTTAGCGGGTGGAGTATTTACTTTCGCCGCAGTTGCAGACGCTCAACAACGGCTTGTGCCGCCAAGCGGGCGTATTCGCCGTCGCTTTTGCCCGTGCGTGCGCTTTTCGGCAAAAGGGAATGCGGCTCGTTGGCAAGGCTTTTGTCAGGCGTGATGCCGTATTCCGGTGGGAAGCCGTTAGTAAAATACATTTCCTGAAAACCGGCGAATTTCAGACTGTGCGCCGTGGCGTTCAGCAGAGCGCGTTCTCCGTTGCCGATGAGGCCAAGGATTTTTGCGTTCATAAGCCCGGCCAGAGACTCGCCACCTTGGGTGCAGGCAATGTGGCCGTGGCGGTTGGCCTTGATCATGGCATCCATAATCTGTTGTTCCGTGACTTGAATCACCTGGAAGGCGCGCTCCCCGCCCGCTGCAGTAAAGCGTTCGGCCAACGCACGCACGCGCGGGAAGGAAACAGGGTTGCCGATCATGGCTGCCTGGGCCACGCTGGACGTTACCCGCACCGGCCGCCACTGCCGGTTCTGCGCCGGTACGGCGTAATAGCGGTACACAGGATCCGCGTGCTCTGACTGTACGCCGAAAACACGCGGCAGGCCGGTGATTATGCCGAGGTCGCGCAGTTTCAGAAAACCTGACATAATGGCCGTGATGTTGCCCGCATTGCCGATGGGCACAAAAAGGCACAGTCCCGTCACGTCCCAGTTATACCACTGCGCTGTCTCATATGCCCAGGATTCCTGCCCCAGAATGCGCCAGGCGTTTTTGGAATTGAGCAGGGCAACGCGGTAGTTTTCCGCAAGATGCTCCACCGCCTTCATGCAGTCGTCAAATACGCCGGGAAGCTCCAGCACTGTTGCTCCGCTACCGAGCGGCTGTGAAAGCTGTTGCGGCGTCACTTTGCCTTTGGGCAGCAGCACCACGGATTTGAGCGGTGGACCGATGTATGCCGCGTACAGCGCTGCGGCGGCTGATGTGTCGCCCGTGGATGCGCAGACAGTGAGCACCTCGTCCCACTGCCGGCAGCGGCAGAGCCATTTGAGGTAGCTGAACGCGCAAGCCATGCCGCGATCCTTGAATGAAGCGCTGGGGTTCTGCCCATCGTTTTTATAGGCGAACAGCAGTCCTACAGCGTCGCGTAGCGCGGGCGCGGCCTCCACAATCGGGGTGTTGCCTTCGCCGAGGTAGACTATGTCTTCTTCGTCAAGCAGGGGCGCAAGCAATTCGTAATAGCGAAAAACGCCGCGCAAGGCAGTAACGCGGCTTGCCGCGCGCGCGTCGAAAAGCTCGCGCCAGAACGCGCCGTCACGTTTTTTCAAAAGTTGAAAATCCAGATTTTCAAGCAGAAAAACCTCGCCGCATTTTGGACAGGCGTACAGCAGGCTGTCATGCGGGTAGCGCGTGTCGCAGCCGAGACAAACATATTCCATGCGGCCGCGGTATGTCGGAAATGTTGCGGTAGAAGGCATGAGGGCATTCTCCATCTTACGAGTTTTCATGCGTTTTCTCGGCATGCTGCCGGGATTTTTGCCAGCTTTTTTCTGTGCCGTCGCGCAGGCGCCGGATATTTTCGGCATGTTTGCAGAGCACAAAGGCGAAAATGCACAGACTCAACGGCAGCCATTGCCACAAGCCGCATACGGCCAGAAGCGGGGGCATGGCTGTGACAAACGTGAGCGACCCTAAGGAAACATAGCCGCTGCGCCAGATAACCAGAAGACAGCACACCGCCGCCGTAAGCAGTTGCCAGAAGGCCAAGGGCAGAAAAACACCGATGCTTGTGGCCACGGCTTTGCCCCCCCTGAATTTCATGAAGCAGGAAAACATATGTCCCACAACGCACGCAAGCCCCACAGCCGACACGTAAACCGGAGACGTGTTTATGTACGGGGCAAGCCATACGGGCAGGGAACCTTTGAGAAGATCGCAGAGCAGCGTGGCGACGCCATAGCCGAAGCCGCAGAGCCGGGCCACATTTGTTGCTCCGGTATTGCCGCTTCCGCTGCGGCGCGGGTCGACGCCGCAGCATATTCCGGCAATAAGCAGACCCCACGGCGTGGATCCCAGCAGATAGGCCATAACAATCAAAAGCGCTTCTGGCATGGTTGTTCTTGATCTTGGTTTCGTTACGTTGGGTTACTGCTCATGGTTGCTGTATTCGCGGCTATTGCGTGGCCGCTTCCAATATCTGTATTTCATTATAGAGCGGATGTATTTTCCCCAGGCGCACCGCGACGGGCATGCCTGGATATGCCCTTTCGTCAAAAAGAAGGCGCTTGCCGCGCACAAACAACCCCTGATCCGGCAGGTTCACGTTGACAACGGCGTCGTTTTCTTCGGTAATAACGCCGGGCCACCAGACTTTGTCCCCCTTCTGGCGAAAATAGAGCAGCTTCCAGTAGCGCGGGCGGAAACGTTGTGCCTGTCCTGCCGCATCCAGAACGGGGGATAACGCGCCGAGAATGTCCACAAGACCAGCCTCGCTCCATAAGGGTGTGCCTGTTTGCAGAAAATGCGTCACCTGCGCCTCGTTGACAAGATCTGTATAGCGGCGCAGGGGCGAGGTGACAGGCGTATAGCGCGCAACTGCAAGGGCAGCGTGGGGCCGGGCCTGTACTTCCAGGCAGGAGGAGGCGAGCGAGCGCATAATGCGGGTCAGGTCTTCAGGCAATGTCCATATCCCGGCGTATTCTTTCGGCAGGGCCACGTCCTGCGTGCGGTGCAGCATGGGCAGGCTGCGCGCGCATGCCCAGTTCGCCGCTGATGCGCTGGCCAGAATCATCAATTCAGCGACAAGGTTCTGTGCGTCACGGGTGGGGGCCGGTATTTCCATTTCCACGGTCGTGTCCGCGCCATCGCCGTGCAAATACAGCACGGGCTCGATCCTGTCCATAATAACGGCGCCCGCTGCAATGCGCGCCTGTTGCCGTAAACGGGCGAGCGCCAGCCCATGACGCAGTTGGTCGGCGTAAGGCCTTGCGGCATTGTCCGGCAGAGGGGCATGTTTTTGATCGGCGTCAAATACGGCCTGACAGTCCGCGTAGCACAGGTTTGCCGCAAGCCGGACTCTGGCAACAAAAAGCTCGCAACCGTCCGCGCTGCCCGCTCTATTCACCTGTATGCGCATGCACAGCGCAGGGCGCGTTTGCCCGGCTGTCAACGAAAAAGCCGCTGTCGCCATCATTTCCGGCAGCATGTGGCATGTGCCCTCCGGCAAATAGATGCTTGTTCCGCGGTACAGCACGGCTTTGTTGAGAGGTTTTTCAAAGGGCCAGAACAGGGCCGGACAGGCCAGGGACAGCGTCAACGTAAAACCGGTGCCGTTGGGTTCCACAAAAAAAGCGTCGTCCACATCACGGGTGCTTGCGCTGTCTATGCTCAGAAAAGGCATATCGCACAAAGGCGCATCGCAATTTTGCGCAGCGAGCACAAGGGCGTTTGCTTCCCCGGCGTGGGGGAGCCACCAGTCGTCGCCGGGCGCGTAGTCGGCCCTGTCCAGCCAGAAGTTATAATGCTCCGGCAACTCGCCCCACGCCGTGAGCAATTGCAGGGGCAGATGCGGCACGTCCGGCAGGGTTTTGACCAGCGTGCGCCAGAGGTTTTCGTCCTCCTGACTTTCCGGATCAATCATTCTGGCGCGCAGCAGGGCTTTGAGCCGTTCTGCCACTTCAGGCGAGGGCCATTTGCCGCCTTCCGCGCCGTTCGCTCCTGGCAGCGGCAGAACACATTTTTTGCAGGCGGCCTCCCACAGCAGACGAAAAAATGCCGTGCCGCCCGTGACAAGGGCCTCACGCACTTGTTTCTCGCGCTGTTCGGTCAGGCGTTTTTCCACTGTTTCAGCGGGAAAGATTTGAAAATCGGGCGGATGAAAACGAAAATGGCTTTTACAGGCAAGCAGCGCGCGGCCACAGGCGGCTACAGCGTCCTCGTCCGGCTCGGGGGTGAAGAGTTCAGCAAACCAGCGCGCTGGCGCATGGGAGACCTCCCCTTGGGCGATGTCCCACACTTCGATCGGCGCAACGGCAAGCGCCAGTGCTTCCCTTTTTTTTTTATGCGACTCCAGAAGGCGCACAGCGTCTTCTTTGCCCATGCCGGACGCGTGCATGGGGCCGAGCCAAGGCAGAAGGCGCGCGGCGTTCAGGCGCATTTCGCGCCGGTTGGGCAGCAACAGACGCAGATGCCCTCTGGATTCTTCTGTGATCAGGGCGATCTGGGGGGCATTGCCCTCCATGTATTCCACAATGCAGCCCGGTGCAGGGTACCGCACGCAATCAGACATACACGCTCCTTCGCTATGTTGTTCAACGCGTGATAATTGTTCAACTCAAAAAAACTTTAACCCGGAGGGCGGCTTCAGACAAGGGGCAATAGCCTTGGAGTGTTTCGCCTCAGCAATGATAAAAGTTCAGACCTTCAATCGGGATAAATCTTGCAGATCAAAACGCAGTGAATTGTTATCACGGGGCGTTTTATGCGCGATATAGGTTTTCTGTGTGAAGGAGGGCTGTTGCATTGTACAGCGTGACGCGTTACAAAAATAAAATATCTACGCGCCGATTGTTGTTTCTCTCGTCGGCCAGAGCCGTGACAGCCATTTTCCCGTCGTTGCGAGGCGCGGGCTGTGAGATCGAGTTGGCCGAAAATCTCAACAAAGGTCTTGACGTTATGGTCGGGAATCGCACGCACGCCGCGGAACTGCTGGGCATTTTCGTGCGCACGCTACGTAACAAACGCAATGAATACCACGCTCAGGGGCTTCCTGCCGACGCATGAAATATTGAAGGAACCGCATGTTTTCTTTTTTATTCAAAAAAATTTTCGGCAGCAGAAACGAGCGCTTTCTGCGCCACCTGCGTCCGTTGGTCAAGCGTATCAACGCGCTGGAGCCGGAAGCGCAGGCTCTTGCCGACTCAGATTTTCGCGTCCGTATAGACGTTTTTCGGAAGGAGATTAAGGACAACAACGCCACGCCGGACAGCCTGTTGCCGGAAGTATTTGCCCTCACGCGCGAGGCCTCGCGCCGCACGCTCGGCTTGCGCCACTATGACGTGCAGCTTGTGGGCGGCATAACACTGCACCGTGGCAAAATCGCCGAAATGAAAACAGGCGAGGGCAAAACTCTGGCGGCAACGCTGGCCGCGGTACTGAACGCGCTTTCCGGCAGGGGCGTGCACGTGGTTACGGTCAACGACTATCTGGCAAGGCGCGACGCGGCATGGATGGGCAAAATCTATCATTTTCTCGGTCTGACAACCGGCGTCATTGTGCACGGCCTGGACGACAACGAACGCGCGGCCGCCTATAACGCGGACATCACCTACGGCACAAACAATGAATTTGGTTTCGACTATTTGCGCGACAATATGAAATTCTATGCCGATCAGCTTGTGCAATGCGGTCACAACTTCGCCATTGTGGACGAGGTGGACTCCATTCTTGTAGATGAGGCCCGCACCCCGCTGATCATCTCTGGAGCTTCCGACGAATCCGTTGGCAAGTATCGTATGGTGGACGAACTCGTGTGCAAGCTTGAGCCAGCACATTACAGCATAGATGAAAAAACCCGTACCGCTATGCTGACGGATGCGGGCGTTTCCAGGTGTGAAGAGCTTTTGAAGGTAGAAAATTTGTTTGATCCCGCCAATATTACCCTGCAGCACCACGTATTGCAGGCTTTGAAAGCACATAGAATTTTCAGGCGCGATGTGGACTATATCGTCAAGGATGACCATGTGGTCATTGTGGACGAGTTCACCGGTCGACTTATGGATGGCCGTCGTTACTCCGACGGCCTGCATCAGGCCTTGGAGGCTAAGGAACATGTGACCGTGGCTGCGGAAAATCAGACGCTCGCTTCCATCACCTTTCAGAACTACTTTCGTCTGTACGGCAAACTCTCGGGCATGACAGGCACGGCGGACACAGAAGCGGTGGAATTTCAGCAGATATACAATCTTGAGGTTGTGTGCATTCCGCCCAACAAGCCCATGATACGCAAAGATTATCCCGACATGATCTATCGCAGCCGTCAGGAGAAATTTGACGCCATTACGGCCGCCATAGCCGACATTCACAAGCAAGGGCAGCCCGTGCTTGTGGGCACCATTTCTATTGAAACTTCGGAAATGCTTTCAAACCGTCTTGCGAAGCTGAACATCCCGCACAATGTGTTGAACGCCAAACAGCATGAAAAAGAGGCGGAAATCGTGGCACAGGCCGGGCAAAAGGGTAGGGTGACTATTGCCACCAATATGGCCGGACGAGGTACGGATATTGTGCTTGGCGAAGGAGTGCCGGATATCGGCGGACTGCACATTCTGGGTACGGAGCGCCACGAGAGCCGCCGCATAGACAATCAACTCCGCGGCCGTTCGGGCCGTCAGGGCGACCTGGGGTCTTCGCGTTTTTATCTTTCGCTTGAAGACGATCTCATGCGTCTGTTCGGCTCGGACAGAATCAAGGGCCTTATGGAAAAGCTCGGCTTGCGCGATGGAGAATCCATTGAAAATGCCATGGTTTCCCGCGCGGTCGAGAGAGCGCAAAAGCGTGTGGAAGCTCACCACTTTGAAATACGCAAGGCCCTGCTTGATTATGACAATGTCATGAACCAGCAGCGTGAAGTGATTTATGCTCTCCGGCGTGATCTGATGGTGGAGGAGGTTCTTGATTCTGTTGTAGACGAATTTCTTGGCGACGTGCTTGACAATGAGTACGCACAGATCGGCAATGCCGGGCCTGACGCGGAGCAGGAGGCAACCGCGCTGGCGCGTCTGCGCGAAATATTCAACCTTGATCGGGTGCTGCCGGAAAACGCAACTCTGCCCTCCCGTGAAGAGTGCGAGGGACATGTGCGGCATATGCTGGAGATGCTTAAGGCTGATACCGGCGAAAGCTGGACAGGCGTGCAGCGTTATTTTCTGCTGGAAGGGCTGGATCGCTGCTGGAAAGAGCATTTGCGCAATATGGATGCCCTGCGCGACGGCATTGGCCTGCGTGGTTATGGGCAGAAAGACCCCAAGTTGGAATATAAGCGTGAAGGCTTTGCCATGTTTCAGGAAATGCTGTTTCACATCCGGGAGAGCGTTTTTCGTGTGCTGACGCGTTTGCGTGTAGAAGCGCCTGCAGCTGAAACAGCGGAGAAGGTAACTCGGGAATACCGCCACAAGGAAGATTCGGCGACAGGGCTTTCTTACTCGGGCGGGGGAGAGGAGCCGGCGCGTGAGCCTGTCAGGGCAGCGCCGCATGTGGGTCGTAATGATCCCTGCCCTTGCGGCAGCGGCCTGAAATATAAAAAATGTTGTGGGCGTTAGGGAGTTGTTTTTTTATTATGGAAAATATTTTCGCCGACCGTCGGGAGCGACTGCGCCGCGCCATGCGCACGCGTGGTCTCGACGCCCTGTTGGTCAGTAACGCCGCTAACCGTTTTTATCTCTCCGGATTTGAATTGCACGATCCACAGTGTAACGAGAGCGCCGGGCGGCTTGTGATTACCGTTGACGGGCGGGACTGGCTTGCTACAGATTCCCGCTATGTGGACGCCGCCGCCCGCCTGTGGGAGACTGAGCGCGTTTTTCAATATGGTTCGGACGCTGCCGGGGATATAGCCCGTCTGCTCAAGCGTTGCGGCTCACGCGTCGGTCTGGAGGCGGACGACGTGAGCTTTGCCTTCGCCCGTGCGCTCGGCACGGCCGGGGGTCTGTTTCTGGAAGCAGCGGACGGCCTTGTGGAAGATCTGCGTATTGTCAAGGGGTTGGAGGAACAGGCGGCGCTCGCGCAATCTTTCGCACTCAATCACAGGCTGCTTGCCTGGGTGGAGGGCGAGGTGCAGCCCGGCAAAAGCGAGGCCGAGATAAGTTGGGCTATTGAACGTTTTTTTCGGGAGAACGGCGCGGACGAACTGGCCTTTGCCGTTATTGCTGCAACAGGCAAAAATGCGGCGCTGCCGCATGCGATACCTGGGGCGGACAGGATTGTGGAGCACAATCCTGTGCTTGTTGATGTGGGCTGCCGTGTGCAAAATTACTGCTCAGACCAGACGCGCACTTTCTGGGCAGGCGATGCGTACGGGCCGTTGTACTCACGTTTCGCTCGCACGTTTGCGCTGGTACGCGATGCTCAGGAGGCGGCCTTGCAAACGATGTGCCCCGGCATGACCGGACGGGAGGTCTATGCTCTGGCCCGTGCCGTGTTTGAAAAGGCAGGGGAGGAAAAAGCTTTTATCCACGGCCTTGGGCACGGCGTGGGTCTGGAAACGCATGAAGCGCCTTCCCTCAGTCCGCATAGCGAGCGCGCACTCGCGCCCGGCATGGTCGTCACCGTGGAGCCTGGCCTCTATTATCCCGACTGGGGGGGCGTGCGCCTGGAATACACTGTGCTGGTGGAAGAGGATGGCGTCCGGATTTTGTAGGCTGTTATCTGTTATCCACGTCCGCCCCTGTTCTTTGCGGTGGATGGGAGTTGCACCTTTGTGATGTTTTTGATATTTTTATCAAGCAAAGACAATTGATTACTAGTATCTAATTGCTAAAATTTCAATCAGTCGACATGCTGGCGAAATCCGACGCAGATTGTGGACAAAACGGCTGTTTGTCGGTATATTATACGCCCTTATGCGCAGGGCAACCCCATGCCGTTCACCTGCAGGATCATGGACAGAGTGGATACAGCTATGCAAATTCTCGTGCAAAAATTCGGCGGCACTTCCGTAGCCACGCTGGAGCGCATGGAAAAAGTGCGTGACAAAGTTTTAAAGGGTCTCCAGCGCGCTGACAGAATTATTGTTGTGCTCTCGGCAAGGGCCGGGGACACAAACAACCTGCTGGCGCTTGCCGGGCAATGGTCGCCAACGCCGGATAAGGCGGAATGCGATGTGCTTGTCTCCACCGGCGAGCAGGTTTCCATCAGCCTTTTCACCATGCTGCTCAAAGATATGGGCATTCGCGCGCGCTCCCTGCTGGGGAGTCAGATACCTATTGTCACTGATGACAGTTTCGGTTGCGCGCGCATTCGTGCGATCAACAGTGAAGCCCTGCGCGGCTGGCTGGAACACTATGACATTCT
The DNA here is from genome assembly GCA_031260725.1 of Desulfovibrio sp. Taxonomy (GTDB): domain Bacteria; phylum Desulfobacterota; class Desulfovibrionia; order Desulfovibrionales; family Desulfovibrionaceae; genus Desulfovibrio. The sequence continues at coordinate 10,749 of JAISKZ010000013.1, forward strand.
TGTCGTCGCGGGCTTTCAGGGATGCACGGAAGACAAGCGCGTCACAACACTTGGACGCGGCGGTTCGGACACGTCGGCCGTGGCTCTGGCCGCCGCCCTCGGCTCTGTGGAATGCGAAATTTATACAGATGTGAACGGCGTGTACACGACAGATCCCAATATATGCTCTACAGCACGCAAAATAGACCGTATCGCCTACAATGAAATGCTTGAGATGTCCAGCATGGGCGCAAAGGTTCTGCATATCCGCTCTGTGGAATTTGCCCAAAAATACAAGGTGCCTGTGCGTGTGCGCTCCACCTTTGATGATGATCCTGGCACGCTTGTCACTCAGGAGGATTCCAGCTTGGAAGCACTGCTCGTTTCAGGCATTGCGTATGATAAAGATCAGGCCCGCGTTACTCTGCACGATGTGCCCGATGTGCCTGGCGTCGCGGCTGCCGTTTTCGGCCCGCTTTCCGAAAAAGGCGTGCTTGTTGACATGATTGTGCAAAACACCAGCCTTGACGGGCATACGGACATCACTTTCACCATCTCCCGCAGGGATTTGCAACAGACATTGGGTATCATGGCGGAGATTTCTCCAAAAATAGGGATGCCGGAGGTGGTGCACGATGTGAATGTGGCCAAGGTTTCGGTCATCGGCGTGGGAATGCGCAATCATTCGGGCGTCGCGGCCAGAGCGTTTGCGGCACTGACTCAGGAAGGCATCAACATTCTGATGATCAGCACCTCGGAAATAAAAATCACTATCTTGATTCAGGAAAAATACGTGGAACTTGCCGTGCGCATTCTGCACGACACCTTTGGCCTTGACTGGGACATCGGCTAGAGCAGATTAATTTTACAACGCTCCCTTCGGCGCTTAACGTCGAAACGCGGTTTCGCTTGCGCCTCTAGGCGGCAGTCCCCGTCGTCAGGGCATTTGTACATTTATTTTCCGGATATCCTGCCAGCGATTTTCATGGGCAAAACATATATGTTTTTCTAGATTATTTCAAGGGTTAAATGCTCCAGCTTGTGCTCATGCGCAAGCGCGAGATAAGCCGAATGCTGGTGTACGGTTTTTTGGGGGGGCTCAAATTTTTCCGACCTCTTGTCTTTTTTCTGGAAAACGCGCGGAATACCTGCGCCGGCTGAACCGTTTCTACCGCGTTGGCGGCGCGCGGTAGAGCTTTTTGCCGTCAATCACAAGCCACAGCACAAGGCAGAGCAGGCCGACGCCCAGCGCCATGCCCGCCACAGGCAGCACCGGGCTTGCGAAGGGGATGGAGCAGAGCATCATGGCAAGGCTTCCGCACAAAAGCGCGCCGCAACCGATGAGCGCGGCCACGACGCCGTTGTCTGTGTCGAGTTGTGAGAGCATGAGCAGCGTTGCTGTGGGACGCACGGCGGCGGCGAAAAACGTCAGCGGCAACCAGAGCAGCAAGAAGTGCCACGGTCCGGCCTCTCCCGTCAGCAGAAGCCCCGCCCCGCTCGCCGACGTGGCCGCGAACGTGAGGCATATAAAGGCGCGGCGCGGCATCCCGCGCAGAAAACGCGCGTACACAAGCGGCCCGAGCAGGGAAATGAAGGCGTTCGCCGCGAAGAAAAAGCTGAAATGCTGTTCCGTCAGCCCGAAAAAGCGTATGTATATAAAGGCCGACGAGGTAAGATAGGCCATAAAGGGCATGGCGGAAAGGGAAAAAACGAGCAGAAGCCGCCGCAGACCGGCGTTTTGCAGCACAAAGCCCACGCGTTTGAGGGCGGCGAGGCAGTCGCCCCTTGTGGAGTTTTGCAGGCTTTCTTTCAGGGCGCACAGCAGCGCGAGGCCGATGAGCGAGCAGCACAGCAGCGCGGCGAACAGCCCCCGCCACGAGGTCAGCCTCAGCAGGCCCGCTCCCAGCACGGGCGCGAGCATGGGCGCTATGGTGCCGATGCTCTGCATCCACACAAGCGCGTTTTCCATCTCCCGTCCCTTGAATGCGTCTTTGACGATTGCCATGGAAACGGAGCACACGGCTCCGCTGCCCGTCGCCTGCAGGATGCGCCCGGCAATGAGCATATATATGCTGACGGAAAAGAGGCAGACGAGCGAGGCTGCGGCATACGTGCCCAGACCTGCGGCGAGTACGGGCTTGCGGCCATATTTGTCGCTCAGCGGGCCCCATACGAGCATGGACAGGGCAAAGAAGAGCATAAAGCCGCTGATGGTGAGGTCAACGAGCGCGCGCGGGCAGTCAAAGACCGCTGTCATGCTCGGCAGCGCGGCGAGATAGAGGTCTGTCGAAAGGGGAACAAAAGCGTTTAAAAAGGCCAGATAGACGATAAAAGGCGTGCGCCCGAAGCGGAAATAACCGTGCCGCATGTCATCACTTTG
>JAISKZ010000004.1 GCA_031260725.1 Desulfovibrio sp.
TGTCGGCGATGAGTGCGCCGTTGGCGAGAAGGAAGCCTGCGATGCCGTTCGTCACATCCAATTTCGAGAGCATATAGGGGTCGTAAACAACGCCATGGGCTCAATGAGTTCGGCAATCAGACCGACAATGCTTGTGGGTGTGTAGAACTCGCCCTTAATCTGCTCTTTGCGTGTTCCGAGTGTGCATAAAAGTTTTGCGACAACGCGCCTTTCAGCGGTTGCTTCCTGTCCTCATCAGCCATAGCCTTGTCAATGATGACTGCAATATCATCCGCGCTTGCGTGGATTACGATGTACGACCAACGCGCGGTTTTGCTTATGTAGAACACGTTTGCCGAGCGATAGAACGAGTCTTTTTCAAGGAATGCCGGAACATCACCGTACTCCGCGTTTTTCAAATTTATCGCCCGCAAATTTGAGGAACACTAAACCCATAACGGCATCGCGATTCTTTTCGTTGCCGCCGACTGTTCCGCGAAGGGCATTACGGCAGTTCCATAAAATGCTTTCCAGTGATTGTTCTTGTGTTGCAGCCTTTTTTACCATTATTCTCTATCTCAGGTATCCCGATCTGAAAAGGCTATTGTCATAAAGGTGGTTTTACCACGATAACAAACAATTATACTGGTATATTTTTGTGTTGCTGTAACTCCCTACGGATTCAGGTCATGCGAAAATCCACGCGAATTTTGAAAATTTTCGTGGCCGGAAGGTTGAGCACCGGCACGCCTGTGCGCTCGCTGACGCCGTTCAGTATGGTCTGAGTCTCTTCAGACGAAGGGCTGATCAGGGTAAACCACACATTATAGCTGTGGTCGCGTAGATAATTGTGAGTTACGCCGGGTTGCGCGTTGACGTCGGCAATAAACGACTCCAGACGATCTTGCGGCACTTTTGCCGCGCACAGCGTCGAGACAAAGCCAATCCCGGCGGATCGAAAATTGGCCCCTAGTCGTCGGATAACACATTTTTCGCGCATGGCCCGCACACGGGCAATCGCCTCTTCTTCCGATATGCCGATGCGTTTGCCGAGTTCAGCATAGGGTCGGGAAAGCAGGGGGAAGTCTGTCTGTATAATGTCCAGCAGTCGCCGATCCGTGCTGTCCAAAGCAAGCTGCTTTTCTCCTCGCGCGCGTGTTGTTGTATGCGGCATGGCGTTCCCCGGCCTCAGCGTGTGTGATCTGTTTGTGCGCCGCTCCGGCGGGTCATCGCGGTGGGCGTGTAATTGCACAGCGGTTCCTCGGCGAGGTAGTCGCCGTACATGCTGTAAGCTCGCGCGCGGCAGCCGCCGCAGACATTGTGGTATTCACATTGCCCGCATTTGCCCCCATAACATGTCTGATCGCGAAATTGGCGAAAGTATCCGCTTTCCCTCCAGATTTTTGGAAAGGGACTTGTCTTGACATTCCCGCAGTCAAGCTCCAGATAGCCGCAGGGCTGCACCTGCCCGGTATGGCTGATAAAGCAGAAGCCTGTGCCGCCCAGACAGCCGCGCGTGAGCGCATCCATGCCGAATGTATCCGGGGTGACGCGCAGTCCTTCCGCACGCGCGCGCTGCCGCAGGATGCGGTAATAGTGCGGAGCGCAGGTGGCTTTTAAGTGCATGCCTGTTGTTTTGCGGAACTCATAGAGCCAGTGCAGGGCATCTTCATATTCCTTTGCCGTGATGATCTGATCCGCCAATCCTGCGGCACGCCCCATGGGCACCAGCAGAAAAATGTGCCAGGCGGCGGCTTCAAGGCGCTCGCAAAGAGCAAAAATTTTTTTGAAGCTCGCCAGATTGTCACGAGTCACGGTAGTGTTGATCTGAAAAGGCAGATCCGCGTTTTTCAAGTGTTCAATGCCGCGCAACGAGGCGGCAAACGCGCCGGACACGCCGCGAAAGGCGTCGTGGCTTTGCGCGTCCGGCCCATCAATGGATATGGAGCAGCGGTCTACCCCAATTTGTTTCAATTTTTTTGCATTGTCTGCGTCAATCAGTGTGCCGTTGGGGGAAAAGGCGCAGGTCAGGCCTTTGTTATGGGTGTAGGCCACAAGCTCATACACGTCGGGACGCATCATGGGGTCGCCGCCCGTGAAAATAACGATGGGATTGCCCACTTCCGGGAAAGTATTAATAAGATTGCGTGCTTCTGTTGTGGATAGTTCACCCTCGTACGGCTCTTTGTATGCCTCTGCCCGGCAGTGTCGGCACGCCAGATTGCAGGAGCGGGTGATTTCCCACGCTATCAGGCGGCAGCGGGGGTTGCCGTCTTCAAGTTCGTGTGCCGTGGCGGCATGTAAACGCGCCGTCGGAGCGCGTGTGTCCGACATCAGCGCGCCAGCCTTTGCCTGAGCAGCAATTCTGTGAAATAGGTAATGATCATGTCCGCGCCGGCCCGTTTCAAACCCAGCAGAGATTCCATCATGACGGCCTGCTCATCCACCCATCCCTGCATGCCCGCCGCGCGCAACATGGCGTATTCGCCGCTGACCTGATACGCGCAGACCGGCACGTCGCAAGCCTCGCGTACCCTGTACAAAATGTCGGCATAGGGTCCGGCGGGCTTGACAATAAGGGCGTCAGCGCCTTCGGCTATGTCCGCACGAGCCTCAATCAGAGCTTCGTGGGCATTCCCGGGATCCATCTGATACGATTTTCGGTCGCCTGCGGCCGGAGCTGACTGCGCTGCCTCGCGGAAGGGCCCGTAATAGGCAGAGGCGTATTTGACGGCATAGGACAAGAGGGGCGTGTCTATAAGGCCGTTGTCATCCAAAGCGGCTCGCAGGGCGGCTATGCGGCCGTCCATCATATCTGACGGAGCCACCATGTCAGCCCCGGCGGCCGCATGGCTCACGGCCGTTTTGGCAAGCAGCGACAGGGTCTGGTCGTTTTGCACCATGCCGTCCGTGGCAAGCAGGCCGCAGTGCCCGTGGCTCATATATTCGCATAGGCACACGTCTGTGATGACAAAAAGTTTCGGCCAGCGGGCCTTCAGTCGGCGCACGGCCCGTTGCACCACTCCGTTTTCGTCATATGCGCCGTGAGCCTGCTCATCCTTGCGGGCTGGAATTCCGAACAGGAGCACATACGCAAGCCCCGTATCTACTGCTTTTTCCATCTGTTTTTCCAGTTCCGGCAGGCAGAGCTGAAACTGGCCGGGCATAGATGGAATGGGTTTGCGAAAGGCAGTGCTGTCTGTCTCCAGCACAAAATAAGGCATGATCAAATCTTCGGCCAGCAATGGTGCTGTTTCCCGCACAAGGGCGCGCAGTTCAGGCGTTTTACGCAAACGCCGCCCCCGATGAAAGGTCGTGTTCATACTGTTTTGCAAACCTCGTCACAGGTGGACATGATTATTCCGCGGAATGACTGTTCTGAATTTCCTCGTCTGTGAGATAACAGGCCGGGTCTTCAGCCCACGCGTCGCCGTAAAAAGCCTCTGCTCTGGCCCTGAAATTGCCCCCGCAGATGTTCAGGTGCCGACATTTTGCGCAACGCCCACTGACATGAGCTTTTTTGTTCTTGAGTTTGTGGAGAAGCTCAATTGACGTGTCATCCCATATCGTTGAGAAAGGCCGCTCAAGCACATTGCCGAAAACGTGCTCACGCCAGAACTGGTCTGCGTGCACCTTGCCGTCCCAAGAGATGCAGCCTATGCCGCGACCTGAGCTGTTGCCCCCATTGAACTGCAAAAGAGTGTGGACTTCATCGGCGCGTTTTTTGTCTTCACGGGCCAGACGCATCCACACGTACGGGCCGTCGGCGTGGTTGTCCACCGTCAGAATTTCCTTGGGATGACCGGCGTCAAAGAGGGCGCGGGTTTCGTCCATGATGAGGTCAAGCGTTTTGCGGGTTGTATTGTGATCCAGGTCTTCCCTGATCAGATCCGAGCCGCGTCCGGAATAGACAAGATGATAAAAACAGGCGCGCGGAACGTCCTTTTCTTTCAACAGGCGGAAGATGCCTGGAATTTCGGAGACATTTCTTTTGTTGATGGTAAAGCGCAAACCAACTTTGAGTCCTTCTGTCTGGCAGTTGGCAATGCCGTCCAGCGCTTTTTTAAATGCGCCGGGCACGCGGCGGAAACGGTCGTGCACATCTTCAAGACCGTCAAGGGAAATGCCCACGTAAGAAAGCCCTATCTCCTTGAGTTCGCGCGCTTTTTGCGGTGTGATCAACGTGCCGTTGGTGGAAATAACAGCGCGCATGCCTTTCCGCGTCGCGTGGCGCGCAAGTTCCGTCAGATCCTTGCGGGCCAGCGGCTCTCCTCCAGAAAAAAGCATCACCGGTGCGCCGTAGGCCGCGAGGTCGTCAATCATGTTTTTTGCCTGTTCTGTATTGATGTCGTCCGCACCTTCCATTGTTGTGGCGTGCGCATAGCAGTGTACACATTTGAGGTTGCAGCGTCGCGTCATATTCCAGACAATGACGGGTTTTTTGTCTTTGGAAAATTGCAGTGGGGACAATTTGCAGAATTCGAGGCCGTAACGCAACGCGTCCGAGGCCTCCGCCTGCCCGCAGTAGAGTTTGGATATGCTTATCATAATCGTGCCAAGTCTGTCATAATTTTTATGGTTCTTTAAAAATAAATTCAATAGAAACAAAAAATATGGATGCCAACGTCACTGTGCTCTCCGACATGACAAAACAGTATCTTGATGTATCTGCAGGGGCGCGGCAATGCATGCCTTTTTATCGTCTTGGGAGATATTTTTATATCCTCAAAATATACTGGGAGTTACAATGAAATATTGCTGATGATCTGCTTTAACGCGGCAAAAGCCGCGGGCAGTCCTTCCGGTTTCGAGCCGCCTGCCTGAGCCATGTCCGGACGGCCGCCACCCGAGCCGCCGCAGAACGCCACCACATCCTTAATCAGGGCGGACGCGGTGAAGCGACAGTGCAAATCTTTTGAAATACAGACCAGAAGCCCTACTTTGCCGTCTTCCACCGTGGCAAGGCAGATCACGATTTTTTCCGTCAGGCGCGAGCGCACGTCGTCCATAATTTCGCGCAGGGCTTTCACCGGCACGTTGTCAAGCCGTGCCGCCAGCAGGGTTATGCCGTTGACGACTTCTGCTTGTTTGACTATGTCCGCGCCGGAAGTCGTGGCTGCGGCCGCTTTGTCAGAAGACTTGCGCAGTGTTTTGATATCCGCGGACATGGCCTGCACGCGTTCTGTCAATTGCCCCGGTCGGGATTTGAGCATAGCGGAGAGGGCGTTCAGTTCAGCGCGCTGTTCCAGGGCGACACTGTAAGCGTTCCAGCCTGTGACGGCTTCAATACGGCGCGTTCCCGCAGCTACACCTGTTTCAGCCGTGATGAGAAAAATTCCTGCCTGTCCCGTGCAGGCCAGATGTGTGCCGCCGCACAGTTCCACAGATTCAGGCATTTCGTTGTCACCTATGCTGACTACGCGCACCGTATCTCCATATTTTTCGCCGAACAACGCCATCGCCCCTGCGGCCAGAGCTTTTTCCCGCGGCATTGCCCGCGTTGTGAGCGGCAGGTTTGCCAGTATGGCGCGGTTGACGTCTCGTTCCACCGCGGCGAGTTCTTCCGGGGTCAGTGCCGTTATATGGGAAAAATCAAAACGCACACGGCGGCTGTCCGCCAAGGAGCCTGCCTGTTTGACGTGTGTTCCGAGCGTCCGGCGCAGAGCCGCGTGCAGCAGGTGTGTGCAGGTATGATTACGGGCAGCGGCAGTGCGTTCGTCTGCATCCACATGCAGGGTGACCTCCTGATCAGCGTAAAGCGTGTTCCAACACACTTCAATGTCATGTATAATGAGTTCCGGCGATGGATGACGTGTATTGATCACCTTCGCCTGCCCGGTTGCGGAGCGAACAAGGCCTTTGTCGCCCATCTGCCCGCCGGATTCACCGTAAAAAGGTGTTCGCCCGACAACGAGAAAACCCTTCTGTCCATGATCCAGACAGCCCGCGGGCAAACCGTCCGCGTCGAGCAGCGCCACAATGCGGCTTTGAGCCGTCAAGCATTCGTAACCCACAAAGCGGCTTTGCAGACCGTTGTCTTTCAGACGGGCAAAGGCTGTGTCAAGAGCGCTCAGGTTCTTTTTGTCCAGAGCGCACATGTCGTTTTTGTGGCTTTGGCGGGCTCGTTCGCGCTGGGCACGCATATTGGCCTCAAATCCTGCACCGTCCACCGTAAAACCGCGTTTGCCCGCCACGTCAGTAACAATGTCAAGGGGAAAGCCGTATGTGTCGTACAGTTTAAAACAGAACTCCCCTGAAATTTCCCCGCAGCCCGCGGCGGCAAGACGCTGAAGTTCTTCTTCCAGCAGGGAGATGCCTTTTTCAAGCGTTTGGGAAAAGCGCTGCTCTTCCTCAAACACGACGCGGGCAATAAAGTCCGCGTTTTGCCTCAACTCCGGGTAATCGTCGCCCATAACTGTGGTTGTTGTACGGGCCACTTTATACAAAAAAGGTTTGTGCACACCAATGAGCGTGGCAAAACGCAGGGCACGCCGGATGAGGCGACGCAACACATAGCCCCAGTTTTCGTTGGAAGGCAGCACCCCGCCAGCTATGAGAAAAGCCGCGGCGCGGCTGTGGTCGGCTATGACGCGCAACGCCGTGTCCACATCGTTCGTATCCGGCGTGCTGAAGCTGTAAGCCACGCCCGCGAGCTCCGCCGCGCGCTGAATAATTTGCTGGAAGAGATCACAGTCGAAATTGGATTTTTTGCCCTGACACACGGCGGCTATGCGTTCCAGCCCCATGCCTGTGTCTATGTTGGGCGAGGCAAGCAACACGCGGCTTCCGTCCGTGCTCTGGTCAAACTGGGTGAAGACGAGATTCCAGATTTCCAGAAAGCGGTCGCAATCGCATTTGCCGATGCCGCAGTCTGGCCCGCAGCTCATGTCTGCGCCCTGGTCAATATAGATTTCAGAGCAGGGACCGCAGGGCCCTGTGTCTCCCATGGTCCAGAAGTTGTCTTTTTCGCCCATGCGCACAATGCGCTCCTGCGGCAGACCGGCGATCTCCTGCCAGAGACCGGCGGCGGCCTCATCATCGCGGAATACAGTCACCCATAGCTTATCTTTGGGCAGTTCAAGTTCGCCGACAACAAATTCCCAGGCCCAGGTTATAGCCTCGCGTTTGAAATAGTCGCCGAAGGAAAAATTGCCCAGCATTTCAAAAAATGTGTGGTGACGGGCCGTTCGGCCCACATTTTCCAGATCGTTGTGCTTACCTGACACGCGCAGGCATTTCTGGCAGGAAACGGCGCGCCTGCAATGCCTTTCTTCCTCGCCCAAGAAAATTTTTTTGAACTGCACCATGCCCGCGTTGGTGAACAACAGGCTTGGATCATTGGTCGGAATGAGCGGCGCTGAGGGCGTTATTTCGTGTCCAAGGCGATGGAAAAAGTCCAGGTAGCGGCGGCGTATTTCTTTGGCGGTGAGCATGGCTGTTCCGTTAATCTAATCAATCTCAGGCACTGCCGGGAAAGACGCTTGCGCGGCGGAGTCCCTCTCCGCCGCCGGCGCGAATGTCCCAGTGTGTATGCCCAGATGCTCAATAACGATTTTTTCTATTTCAAGGCGCAAGGTTTCGTTTTCATCCAGCAACGCGCGCACTTTTTCACGGCCATTACCGAGTTTTTCCGCGCCGAAGGCAAACCACGAGCCGCTTTGTTCTATAATGCCGGCCTCAATGCCGATGTCCAGCAGTTCGCCGGAGCGCGAAATGCCCTGACCGTACAGAATATCGAACACCGCGCTACGGAAGGGCGGAGCCACTTTATTTTTAACCACCTTGACCCTGGTGCGCGAGCCGAAGGATTCCTCTTTGTCCTTGAGAGTCTGGATACGGCGTATGTCCATACGCACCGAAGCATAAAATTTGAGCGCATTGCCGCCGGTGGTTGTTTCCGGACTGCCGTAACCCTGAACACCGATTTTCATGCGTATCTGATTGATAAATATCACCGAGGTGCGCGATTTGTGTATGGTCCCCGTCAGCCGGCGCATGGCGTGCGACATAAGCCTTGCATGACCGCCCACCTGGGTTTCGCCCATGTCTCCCTCCAGTTCCGCCTGGGGGATGAGCGCGGCTACGGAGTCTACCACCACAAGGTCTACTGCGCCGGAGCGCACCAGCATATCCGCTATGTCAAGGGCCTGCTCGCCGTAGTCCGGCTGCGAGATGAGCAGATCGTCGGTGTTCACGCCGAGGTGTTTCGCGTATGCTACGTCTAGGGCGTGTTCGGCGTCTACAAAGGCGCATGGGCCGCCGAGTTTCTGACATTCCGCAATGATGTGCAGCGTAAGAGTGGTTTTGCCCGAAGATTCGGGGCCGAAAATTTCTGTAATGCGGCCGCGCGGTATGCCGCCCACGCCTAGCGCCAGATCAAGACCGATAGAGCCTGTGGGAATGACGGGAATGTTGACGTGGGCCTCGTCAGAAAGTTTCATTACAGCGCCTTTGCCGTATTTGCGTTCAATGGTGGCAAGGGCGGTGGAAAGAGCTTCAGCGCGCGCGTTTCCCACATTTGAGACATTTTTTTTAGCCATACCGATGCTCCGGGTAAAATGTGCTTAACTGCATTATCCTATCAGAGGCATACCTGCAAGGCAACAGCGGCATCCATACGACATGCGTGCGGCTGCTTTTGAACAGGACACGCCCAGGAAACGCTGAAAATTTGGGCAGTTATGAAGCATAGCACAACGTGTGCCAGACGTATGCTTTACGCGGCAACATGATTTTTTGCGAATTCTCATCATGCTGCCCGCCCCGCATATATATGACGTTGCCCGCAATACTTTCCACTATCACAGGTAGTTTGCGTCAAGCCCGCAAAAGCACAGACTTGTTTGCGTCTAATATTGTTGACGCAAACAAGTCCAGCGAGTTGCAGAGCGTCCGGGACAACTGCGAACAGCTTCACAATATACCGGATATTGTTTCACTAATTCTTGGCCGTCTACTTGTTTTCATTGGCAAGTTAGCTAGACATGACCTTTTGTTTTAATCTTTCATCTTGACAGACGTGCACCGACTCTTTTATATAATATCTGTTTTACGATTTTCGCAATTACATATTCGCAACGGATGTTTCATGTGAAACTTTCCGTGACGGCAATACAAACGGGGAAGAGATGACGCGTATAATTTCAATTGCCAACCAAAAAGGCGGAGTCGGCAAAACAACGACTGCAATCAATCTGTCCGCCGCTTTGGCAGTTATGGAAAAAAAAGTATTGCTGGTGGACTGCGACCCCCAGGCAAACAGCACCAGCGGCGTCGGCCTTGTCCAGAAAGAATTCACCGATGATTTGTACAGCACTCTTTACTCTCCAGAAAACGTGCGTCAAAGCATTGCATCCGTTCGCCCGCCCTATCTCGACATACTGCCTGGCAGTACCAATCTTGTGGGCGCCGAACTTGAACTTGTCGACAAAATGGGCCGCGAATTCTATGTGGATGAATGTCTGAAGCAGATAACAAACTACTACGACTACATCATTCTTGATTGTCCACCATCACTCGGGCTGCTCACGCTCAATGCGCTTTGCGCAGCAGGGGAACTGCTCATACCATTACAATGTGAATTTTTTGCCCTGGAGGGAATAGTCAAACTGCTCCAGACATACGAACAGATCAAAAAGCGTTTAAACCCGAATCTTTGTTTGCTGGGCGTTGTTTTAACTATGTATGACATCCGCAACAGGCTGACGCGCCAAGTCAAAAACGAGGTGCGTCGGTGTTTTCCTGACCATTTGTTTGAAACAGCAATTCCGCGCAATGTACGGCTGTCTGAAGCGCCAAGCCACGGCAAATCAATCATTCATTACGACATTAAATCAAAAGGAGCTGAAGCTTATCTTGGTCTGGCAAAAGAAGTTGTTTTACGTCGTCCCACAAAAAAATAAACCATCCTGCAATAAATAAACGGATAGTTGTGTTACAGGCACGCAATGAAACACAAGCAGACCGCCAAGATTGGCATTCGTAATGTGCTGCTCGCAAGACGGTATTGTCAAGTCTAAAGATCACAAAAAAACAAGGAGAGAAGCATGAACAAAGGGCTCGGACGCGGCCTGGACGCACTGCTGGCAGGAGCGGGAACAGAGCGGGAGAAAAACACTTCTGTCAAACTGCTGCCTGTTACAGCACTCACACCCAATCCCGACCAGCCGCGGCAATATTTTGATGCGCAAGCGCTCAAAGAACTCGCTGATTCCATTAAAATTCAGGGTGTTATTCAGCCTCTGCTTGTACGGCCGATGCCCGACGGCAAAACGTGGCAGATTGTAGCCGGCGAACGCCGCTGGCGTGCCGCGCAAACAGCCGGTTTGAAACAAGTGCCTGTTTTTGTGCGCGTCCTGTCCGATCAGGAAGTAATAGCCGCAGCACTGATTGAAAATTTACAACGAGAAGATTTAAATCCGATGGAAGAAGCACAGGCGCTTCAGGCGCTCCGTGAAACAATGGGCTTGACACAAGAAGAAACAGCTGTACGCCTAGGCAAAAGCCGGCCCGCAGTTGCCAATGCGTTGCGCCTGCTGCAGCTTTCTCCCCAAGCGCAGGACGACTTGCGCGCAGCCCGTATCAACGCAGGTCATGCCCGCTGTCTGCTCAGCATTGACAATGCGAATACGGCAGACGCCATGCGGAAACACATCATTACACATCATCTCACAGTAAGAGAAGCCGAGGAAGCAGTTGCAGTATGGCATAAAACCGACAGGTTGCCATGGGAACAATATATAGGCGACGGCACGACCACGGATAAAAGGGCAGGCAGCAGGAGAAGAAAAACTGCCGAATTGCGAATACTCCAAAATAGTTTAAGTACACACCTTGCTTGCTGCGCGCGAATCAGCGGCGACGAACACTGCGGTCACATCATACTGAACTACGCGAGCAGGGAAGAGTTGCAGTGCTTGTTGGAACGTATGGGCGTGCACCCGCAGAACGCCTGACAAAATCGTTTCAACGGGGAAAAAGCAAGAGGAGGCTATAATAAAACACGCAAAGCTGCGCTTCTTGCAGACAGCAGGAAATGTAAAGACTTCACAAAAAACCGACAGGTCGTCAAAAGAGAGCCGCCCCGCACAGACCGTAAGACATGCCGCGAAGACGACCATTGACAAAATCGCGTACAGATATTGTGGCGGAGCCTTCCGGACGAACCAAATCAAGCTCATACCAGCGGTCAGCGCAGGCGACAGCAAGGGCATGGCGAGTATGGCTGAGTACGCCTGGCGTCTCGCCTGTGAGCGGGTCACCCGGAAGACCTGGAAAAAGCAGCAGAGGCCAGTCATCAGTTTGCCCCACAAAACGGAAAAGCGCCCTGGCCGACGGGCAGGGCGCAAGTGCGCGAAGATGGGCGTGCACGGCAAGCGCAGGCATATTCCAATTAATTATCAGGTCTTCTTTACGAATTTTTGCAGCATAAGATGCCTTGTCAGGATCCTGCTCCTCAGGATTGGCCCGACCAGAAAGCAAATCCTCCATCACTGCGCACAAAAGACGCGAGCCTTCTTGCGCAAGCAGATCTTGCATTTGCCCAGCCGTTGAATCGCCAATGGGAACAGTCTGCACGGCGTACACCGGGCCGGCATCAAGCTGCGAAACCATATGCATAACGGAAACGCCGGTCACGGCACCATCATGCCAGTTTTCCATAAGCGCCCGCTGGACAGGCGCCGCGCCACGATACATCGGCAACAAAGAGGCGTGCACATTGAGCGGTGCCAGACGTGGAACGGCAATAATCCTGTCAGGCAAAATCATACCATACGCCGCAACGGCAAAAAAATCAGGAGCGAAAGCTGCCAGTTCATCAAACACCGCAGTACTGTCAAAGTGCAATGGCTGTATTACGGGCAGATCTGACGCAAGAGCCAGCACTTTAACGGGAGAGAGGGCAATTTTATGTCCCCTGCCTGCAGGACGGTCAGGACGCGTATACACAGCTACAACACGTCCCTTTGGCCAAGAAAGTAGCCCCCGGAGAATCCGGGCCGCGAACTCCGGCGTGCCCATAAAAACTATGCGCGCTTTTTGCGGTTCAGCCATTTTTTCACTTTACCTTCAAACAGGACACGGCGCAAGCGGCTAAGGCGGTCAATGAAAAGAACGCCATCAAGATGGTCATATTCATGCTGCAAAACAATAGCGGGGAAATCAAGCAATTCTTCAACAATGCTGTTGCCGTCAATATCTGTTGCGGTTAGAAGTACGCGGCTTTTACGCACAATATCTGCGCGATAATCCAGAGGCACGGAAAGGCATCCCTCCTGCTCGCTTGCCACATCCTCACCTGAAAGCTCAAGAACCGGGTTCACAAGGATCCGTAGCGCCGACGGAGCATCCCCTCTTGAGGGATCCATAACCAGCATGCGGACTGCATGGCCAACCTGCGGCGCAGCTAGACCAACACCACGCGCGGCATACATGGTCTCAAGCATGTCATCTGCTAAAGCGCGAATTTCCGGCGTAATTTCAGATATTTTCTCGCACATACGCGCAAGACGCGGGTCTGGGTATGTAAGAATGTCAAGAATCATGTCTCGGCAGCCGTTTCTCTCAATCTGAGCCCAAGTTCACACAACTGGCCGGAGGCAACGCCCGACGGCGCATCCGTAAGCAGACAAGCAGCTTTTTGCGTTTTAGGAAACGCAATGACGTCGCGTATGCTGGAGGCACCTGCAAGCAGCATGACCAGACGATCAAGGCCAAAGGCAATGCCGCCATGCGGTGGGGCACCAAGTTCCAAAGCGCGGAGGAGAAAACCGAAGCGTTTTTCCGCAGAATCAGGAGAAAAACCCAAAGCCGCAAACATACGCCGCTGCACATCGGCAGAATGAATGCGTATGGAGCCTCCGCCTATTTCATTGCCGTTGAGTACAAGATCATAGGCACGGGCGCGGGCATTTTCGGGGTCACTGAACATACGCTCAAGATGTCCATGTGCAGGCGCCGTGAAAGGATGATGGCAGGCGACATAGCGTTTTTCCGCATTGTCATATTCATATAGTGGAAAATCCGTCACCCACAAAAAATTAAAACTGTTTTCAGGAACAAGATGCAAATGCTCGCCAAGCCTGAGGCGCAAATTGCCCAGAGCTGCATTGACCACGGCAGGTTCTCCGGCTTGAAAAAAAACGATGTCGCCAGGCTGCAGATCAAGTGCCTGCGCAATGCTGTGGCGCTCCCGCTCGGAGAGAAACTTTGCAACGGGTGATTGCCATCCACCAGATTTAATTTTGATCCAGGCCAAACCCTGTGCACCATAAATTTTTACAAATTCCGTGAACTCATCAATTTCCTTGCGGGTAAAGGCATCTCCTCCAGTCACTTTCATCGCCTTGACAAGCTTTGCGGCGGCAAAAAGCTTGAAAGCTGAAGCATACACAATATGGGTAATATCGTGCAGTTCAAGGCCAAAACGCGTATCAGGTTTGTCAACGCCATAGCGGTTCATAGATTCATCCCAAGACAGGACAGGAAAGGGCAGTTTGAGCGAAATTCCTTGAACGTCGCTGAAAACGCGCGCCATGAGGCCTTCCGCCATAAACATCACAGCCTTTTCATTGACAAAGCTCATTTCAATGTCAATTTGCGTAAATTCCGGCTGTCGGTCAGCGCGCAGATCTTCATCGCGAAAACAGCGGACTATCTGAAAATATCGATCAAAACCACCAACCATAAGTAATTGTTTAAATAATTGTGGAGATTGCGGCAGGGCATAAAACTGACCAAGGTTCAGCCGGCTGGGAACAAGAAAATCCCGGGCTCCTTCAGGAGTTGATTTTGTAAGCATGGGTGTTTCCACTTCCACAAAGGCGTTTTCATCCAAAAAACGCCGCACTGTCTGGGCCACTAGATGGCGCAGTCGCAAATTTGCCTGCATGCGGGGACGGCGAAGGTCAAGATAGCGCCAGGCAAGGCGCAGATTTTCCCCTGTCTCTGAGCGCTCCTCAACAGAAAAAGGGGGTGTTTTTGAAGTATTCAAAAGTTTCCAGTCAATGGCCACAACCTCAATTTGCCCTGTTGGCATAGCTGGATTGACCATGCCTGCCGGACGCGGCCGCACTTTGCCGCGCACAGCGAGCACATATTCCGAACGCAGGATGTGCGCATTGTTGTGAGCGCTTGAGGCCGTATCAGGGCTGAAAACAATTTGTGTCAAACCAAAACAGTCACGCAGGTCGACAAAGATAAGCCCCCCATGATCCCGGCGGTATTGCACCCAACCCATCAGACAAACTTCCTGATCGACATCATCCAGCGTCAGGGCACCGCAACAGTGCGTGCGCAGCCAGTCACCCATATCCTGAATAAATTTTTGATGTTCCTGCTGCAGATCAGCAGACTGTATTTCTTCCGGCATAAATTCAGTCATGAGATATTCCCGCCTGCAAAAAGTGAAAAACATCAGCCTCGGGCATGGCGTTCTGCACCCCATTTTTCATATTTTTAACAGTCACCAGACCGGCAGCAGCTTCATTTTGGCCGATTATCAAGCAATAGCGCGCACCTGATCGGCCTGCCTGCCGCATAAGACTCTTGAAGCCGGCAGGAGTGAAATTGAGCAGACCAGACAACCCGGCGGCGCGTAACTTCTGCCCAAGCACAAAAACCTGAGGCTGCACAGTGGCGTCCATGGCCAAAAGATAAAAATCCGGTCGAAGCTGCTGCTTTTTGTCAAGCAAAAGAGCCAGCCGCTCCATGCCGCAAGCAAAACCAACGCCAGGTATGTCCGGCCCTCCAAGGGTTTTAACAAGACCATCATAACGGCCGCCGCCTGCAACAGCCGCTTGCGCGCCAATAGCTCCGCTCACAACCTCAAACGTGGTACGGCAATAATAATCAAGGCCGCGCATAAGGCGGTGATCCTGCTCAACCCCTACATCATGGAGGCGCAAGAATGCAAGAACCGCATCAAAATGCCGACCGCAGTCAGGGCATTGGCAATCAAGTATTTTGGGGGCTTGCGCGGTCAGAGCCTTGCAGGCGGGATGTTTGCAATCAAGCACCCTCAAGGGATTTGTCAGGACGCGACGAACGCAATCCGTGCACAAAGTTGATTGATCAACCCGCGCCAGATATGCAGCAAGAGCGGCTCGGTAGCGCGGTCGACACTCGGCGCAGCCCAGAGAGTTAATCTTCAATGTCAGGTCTTTTACGCCAAGATCTGCTAAAAAAAACAAAAGCATGGCAATGAGTTCCGCATCAGCCACAGGACTGTCCGACCCAAGACACTCGCAATTAATCTGATGAAACTGCCGCATGCGGCCAAGCTGTGGACGCTCATACCGAAACATGGGGCCCATCGTGAAAAGACGGCTCACCGGCTCGCGATTAAACAGCGAGGCGTCAAGAAAAGCGCGCATGACGCCGGCCGTGGCTTCCGGGCGCAACGACAGAGAACGCCCTTTACGGTCAGGAAAAGTGTACATTTCTTTTTGTACAACATCAGTTTCCGAACCGATGGAGCGCGAAAAAAGTTCGGCAAATTCCAGAACAGGCGTGCGCAATTCCATAAAACCATACCTGCAGAACACAGCTCGCGCGCAATCTTGCATGCGTGTAAAGACATCGCTTTCCGGCGGAAACATATCCGCAAATCCTTTAATGCGCGTCACCCGCGACATACGTCCCCTCTTTGACGATAAACGGATAAAATCAGCCGGGAAGAGCTCCGCAAACGGTTTTAAGACGCTATTTGCCACATTCCTCACAGGGCAGGGGATAGTTGCCAGTAAAACAGGCCAGACAATAGTTATCTGGCTGCATAACAGCATGCAACAGCCCGTCAACACTTAAATAATGTAAAGAATCCACATCAAGCCGTCTGATTATTTCCTCCAAGGAATGCGTGGCCGCAATCAGTTCTCCCTTCGAGGAAAAATCTATGCCATAGTAACAGGGAAATTTTACAGGTGGGGAACTGATGCGGATATGCACTTCACGCGCGCCGAGTTCGCGCAGTTTTTTAACGCGCGTCATCATGGTTGTGCCGCGCACGATTGAATCATCCACTATACATATGCGCTTGCCGTGTATCATAGGGCGCACGGGATTGATTTTAACCCGAACGCCGAAATTGCGCATACTCTGGCTTGGCTGAATAAAAGTGCGCCCAACATAATGATTGCGTATCATAGCATGTTCGTAGGGCAACTCAACGCATTGGGCAAAACCCACTGCCGGATAAACGCCAGAATCCGGAAAAGGCAGAACAAAATCCACATCAGGCGCCGCTTCACAGGCAAGCTGCCAACCCATGCGCTTGCGGCAAAGGTAGACCTGCTCGTCAAAGACATAAGAATCGGGCCGCGCAAAATAAATGAGCTCAAAAATACACTGACTGGGGCGCTGAGGCAACAGATCGCACAAGCGCTCGCTACGCTCGCCCCGT
This sequence comes from Desulfovibrio sp., assembly GCA_031260725.1. GTDB lineage: Bacteria > Desulfobacterota > Desulfovibrionia > Desulfovibrionales > Desulfovibrionaceae > Desulfovibrio. The sequence goes on from JAISKZ010000004.1 coordinate 16,382, forward strand.
TCATCCACAATATACATCTCCCCCGGCGCAATAGGCCGTTGATACTCGGCTTCCAGCAGATCAAAGGCGCAGGTTTCCGAGGCGAAAACAGGGCTTGCGTCAAGACGCCCCAGCGCCAGAGGATGAAAACCCTGCGGATCACGGACAGCAATAAGGGTGGAACCGGAAAGCACAAGCAGACAATACGCGCCTCGCACTTTGGCACACACCTCGCGCACGGCATTAGGCAACTCATGTTCTCGCAAAGCAAGGGCAAGCAGATGCACGAACACCTCAGTATCATTGCTGGTGGAAAAAATGCTGCCCGCATTTTCCAGTTCGTCACGCAGAGCCTGCGTATTGATCAGATTGCCGTTGTGGGACACAGCAATGGTCTGACCTTTGTAACGGACTAGAAAAGGTTGGGCGTTGCGCAGTTCAGAAACGCCGGTGGTGGAGTAGCGTACATGCCCGATGGAAATACGGCCATGCAAGCGGCGCAGATCCGCTTCAGAAAAGACATCAGGCACAAGACCCATGCCTTTGTGTTCATATACCGTGTTGTTGTCTAGCGTGACAATGCCGGCGCTTTCCTGGCCCCTGTGCTGCTGGGCGTAAAGACCGAAATACGCAAGCCGCGCCGCGTCCTCATGGTCGTAAATGCCAAAAAGGCCGCATTCATGCCGTATCATAAAAACTGTCTCCAGCTACAAC
>JAISKZ010000033.1 GCA_031260725.1 Desulfovibrio sp.
GATTTTCGTGTCTTCCTGGGCGGTAAGCAGATCCAGCGCGGCGTGGCTCTGCCCGGAAGAATCCCCGGGGACAAGGCCAAGCTCCCGCATGCGCAAAAAAATTAGACGTCCTATCCATGCGTCTGTAGCGGCATAGGCAATCTGACGGCGGCTCAGTTCCGCCAGGCTCCAGTTGGAACACCGGGATCCTTTGGAAATGCGGCGGCCGAACAGATTTGCGGCAATGGTGCGCAAACCGTGGCTGGAAAATTTGCCGGCGCGGGCCAGAGCGCCGAGATCCGCAAGTCCTGCCGGTTCAAAACTGTGCAGCCTTGCAAGGCTGCTCATGTCATCGCGTATGCTCGCACCGGCTTTTATTTGATCAGGGTTTGCCAGAATGTCAGCAAGATGCCGGCCGAACGGCAGACAGACGAGCTGGATAAGATAGACAGCCCGCTCAGTGGACAGTTGGATCAAGGCCGGCGCGTTTATCTTGCCCTTGTGGAAACTGGGCTGCGTCTCCGTGTCAAAACCAAGAACAGGCTCCGCGGCAAGATCAGACAGAACGCGCTTCAACGCAGTAAGCGAACGGACAAGATGCACCTCTCCGCCATAGCGGCACAGGGGCAGGGAGTTGATTTCCTCACTGCTCAGTCGGCGTCGGAGCGCATTGACATCTGCCTCGACATTCATCGTTGTCTACTTGCCGATGCAGAATTGTGCAAAAACACGATTGAGCACTTCCGCGGGGCTCGCCACGCCCGTCACGTCCCCCAGTCGGGCCGCCGCGGTGTCCAGACGCACAGCGCAGCAATCATAGGGCTGATCGGCCAGAATGTCCGTCTTGAGCGCTTGCAGTTCAAGAAGAGCTTCGTTGAGAGCTCCAGCCTGACGCACATTGGGCGCAATGCCATCCGGCGGCGCGCTTCCTTCGCCGTCGCCCAGCACAAGAGCGCGCAAATCCCGCGCCAGTTCGTCCAGATGTTCTCCGGAAAGCGCGCTGACGGCGCGACAGGGAAAGCCCGCGCTCCAGCGCGGCGGGAATACTTTCGGCATGCAGATGTCGCTTTTGTTCCAGACAACAAGCACAGGCGCCTCCCCGGCAAGAGCCAGCGTCTCCAGCGCGGCCGGGTCAGGGCATGTGGGAGCCTCCGCGCCTTGTTCGTGCAAGCGCGCGCCGTCAAGTACCAGCACAATCGCGTCGGCCTCACGCAGTTTTTGACGGCTTGCGGCCACACCCAGGCTTTCCACAGGCTCGGTGGTTGCCCGCAGACCGGCTGTGTCTGTGAGGCGCACGGGCAGGCCATCAATTTCGCACATTTCTTCCAAAAAATCACGTGTTGTGCCAGGAACTTCCGTCACCAGAGCCCGGGTGCGCCCCAGAAGGGCGTTGAGCAGGCTTGACTTGCCCGCGTTGACGGCTCCCGCCAGCACCACAAGCGCCCCATGCTGCATGAGTCGCGCCCGTTTTTGACCGGCCAGCAGGCGGCGCACGCCGACAATCACGTCGTCTACAGCCAAGGCAAAGGCCTGCGGCGCCAGACATTCCACGTCTTCTTCAGGGAAATCCACCGCCAGACAAACCTGCGCGCGCAATGTGTCCAGCTTTTCCCGCAAGACCTGCGTGCGGCGGCCCAGAAGGCCCTCCAGCCGGTTGAGACTGTACCGCAACGCCTCGCGCGAGGGCGCAGCTATCATTTCCGCCACAGCTTCAGCCTGACTTAACTCCATGCGGCCATTCAGAAAAGCTCGACGTGAGAACTCGCCCCTTTCCGCATGACGCGCGCCTAGGCGCAGCGCGTTCTCCAGAACTGTCCGCACGATAAACGGGCCGCCATGACAGTGAATTTCCGCCATGTCCTCGCCGGTATAGGTGTGCGGTTCAGGCATAAACACGGCAAGCGCGTCGTCCAGGGCTTCTCCGTTGGAATCCAGAATGCGTCCTCTGTACAACATCCAGGGACGAAAATTTTCAAAATGCGGCGAAAAAGGCAAAAACATGCGCGCCAGCATTTTTTTGGCCTGTGGCCCGCACATGCGCACGATAGCTATGCCGCCCGCGCCGGGTGGCGTAGCTATGGCGGCTATGGTGGACATGAGAACTATTTTTCAGTTTTTTTGCGCATGATGACAACCTGTTTCATAGGTCCGTCGCCGGTGCTGCGCGTCTGCACGTCCGCGTCGTCCTGCAGGCAAAGGTGGACAATACGTCGATGGTAGGAAGAAAGCGGACGAGTGGAATACGCGCGTCCGCTGCGGCGCACTTTCTCCGCCAGCGCGGCTGCCAGATCCCGCAGTCTTTCCTCCTGACGCCGGCGGTAGTCGTCCGCATCCAGCTGTACGCGCACGGCGGCGTTCATGCCCCGTGAGACAATACGCGAAACAATGTACTGCACCGCCGCAAGCGTTTGTCCCTCACGCCCTATAAGCAGACCAGAATCCTGCGGGCCGTCCACCGTAGCGCTCACGTGCTCCTTGCCCACATCCAGCGTAATCCGGATATCGTCTCCCACTATGGGGCACACAACGGCGCGCACGGCTTCCATCGTCAGTGTCTGCAGCCGTTCGGCGTCCATCTGCCCCATCGGCGTTGTCGGCTGGCCTTTGGCGTATTCGTCAAGCGCCTCGTCAAAATCCGAAGTCTGAAAGTCCGGCCCCGGGATTGCGAAATCTTCATGTTCTTCAGACTGTTCAGGCATTGCCGGATGGGCCGGCGCCGGCACCTGTTCCGGTGGAATGTCCGCTGCACGCTGCCGGGCGGCAGGGGTTTTTCGCCTCTGTTTGCGGTCGGGCTCGTCCGGGGAGAGGGCTTTTTCACCATTTCCGGAAGGTTGTTTCGGGATTTCGTCTGTTGTTTCTTTGCTTGAAAGGCCTTTTATCGTCTCGCGCAGTTGGGCGCGCCGGGCGCGCACCTTGGCCTTGCGCGCTCCGACAATGCCGAAGATACCGGATTTCGCGTCCTGTACAATTTCAATTTCCAGTTTTTCACGTGTCGTGTTGAAATATTCACAGGCTGCTTCAATGGCGCAGTCCAAGTCCTTACCCTGAAATTCTTTGAACCCTTTCATATAAAACCTCATTCAGCCGAAGCGGCAGGTTGCGGCTTCACCCGGCGGCGCGCGCGGCTGTTTTATTTTTTTTCATCATCAGCCATTGCTGGGCAATGGAAAGGATGTTGTTGACAAGCCAGTACACCACAAGACCGGATGGGAAACCCAAAAAAAGCGCCGTAAAGATCAGCGGCAGAAACATCATGATTTTCTGCTGGGTAGGATCTGTGGCCGGGGGGCTCATCTTCTGCTGCAAAAACATGGTGACGCCCATGACAATGGGCGTGATGTACCAAGGGTCTTGGGCGGAGAGATCCGCCAGCCAGACAATGTCCGTGAAGGGCACATGGTCGATAAAGGGCGCGTGCCTGAGTTCAATGGAGGTCAGCAGCGCTTGGTACAGGCCGAAAAAAACGGGAAGCTGGATCAAAATGGGCACGCAGCCGCTCGCGGGATTGACGCCGTATGTCTTATAGAGGGCCATGACCTCCTTGTTCATTTGTTCCTTGTTGTCTTTGTTCTTCTCGCGGATGCTTGTCATCATGGGCTGAAGTTTTTTCATTTTTTCCATGGAAGCATAGCTTCTGGCCGTCAGCGGCCAGAACACGGCCTTGATAAGAATGGTCAGAAGGATAATGGCCATGCCCCAGTTGTGCACCCATGCGTAAAAAATTTCCAGCAGCCAAAGCAGGCCCTTGGCGATCAGACTGAAGACGCCGAGGTCAATGCTTTTGGCCAGTTCTTCAGACGCGGCGCGCAAAAGAGAACGTTCTTTCGGGCCGTACCAGTAAAAAACCGTAAATTCTTTTTCCTCGTCCGCCGCGAGCGTGATTTCCGGCTCTTCAACAGCCGTGCGGTAAACGTTTTTTTGCAAACGGCCCTTGACCGTAAGGCCTTGCCCGTCAGCGGGCAGCACCGCCGAGAGGAAATACGTGCTCATGACCCCGGCCCAGTGAATGTTGCCCGCAGCCATCACGCCGGTGGATTCCAGAGTTTTGTCAGAGGATTCTTCGGAAAGACTTCCGCCGTTGTCCCAGGCTATGCGCATGCTGTCATATCGTCCGCCGCTCGCATTGCTTGCGTCCGCCGCAGTGGTATAGCTTATGCGCGCGCTGCGCGCCTGTTCGCTCAGGTTGGCGACACGCACTTTTTCACTGATCAGATAGGAATCAGCGCTGAAGGTCAGTTCACGCACAATACGCAGATTGTCCATTTTTCCGGTCAGACGCAAGGTTTCTTCATGCCCGGCGCCGATGCTCAGGCGCGGCGCGTCCGTATCGACAGCCCATTGCCCTGTGCTCCAGGACGGCTGCCCGTTGATCACAAGGCCAAGAGGAGCGACGCCGGCGGTTTGCGCATCCACCATATTTACGATCGGCGCGTTCGCAGCCAGACTTGTCATGAATTTTTTAAGTCTGAACGATCGCAAAATGCCGCCCCCGGTATACAACACGGCGTCATACAGCGGCGAATCAATGGTCAGATCCCTGCCGGGGGCAGGGTTGAAAACATGCGGAAGAGCTTTTTCGGTTTCGGCCTGTCCGGCGGCATCCTGCCCGGGAGTTTCTTGTCTCGCGGCATCCTGCACTGCCGGCGTCAGGGGTTCAGGCACCTTCACCCATCCCATATACTCGGCAAAACGCCCCCAACCAAAAAGGACAATAAGACAAAGTACAATGGCCAGAATAAGATTTTTACTGTCTTGCATGCAACTTGTTACTCCTCTGACAAATGCTCCACAGCGCGTCGGTCTTGCGCGGGCGGCACAGGATCACAACCGAAATCGCCAAAGGGATGACAGCGGGCGAGCCTGCGCAAGGCAAGCAGTCCGCCGCGCAGCACGCCATGACGCAAAATGGCCTCTGCCGCATAGGCCGAACACGTGGGGTAAAAACGACAGGCTGGAGGCAGCACAGGCGAAATAAAACGCTGATAAACGCGTATGGGCAAAACAACCACGCCTGTCAGCAGCCTGTTCATGACGGCAAGTCCTGTCCGCCGGTTCTGGCAATCCGCTTCAACAGCGGCAAAAGTTCCGCGGCCACACGAGAAAGATCCAGCCTTGCGTCGCCGGCGTTTTTTTTTGCCACAGCCACCAAATCGGCCTTTGCTGGAAGCGCGTCGAAATGTAGACGAAAAAATTCCCGCAGCAGCCGTTTGATGCGATTACGAGTGACGGCATTCCCTACTTTACGGGAAACCGCCATGCCGATGCGCGCCCGTGCGGCGGGGCGTGTTCCTGTATGTAAAAAAACAAGAAAATGCGTGCTGTAGTAGCGTGTGCCAAGCTCATAACAGACGGCGAAATCAGCGCGGCGGCGAATTCTGACCTGCCGCGGCAGCGTCAACGCGTGTGAGGGAGGAGCGCATGTCGCCACAGCGACCGCCGGCACTAGGCGCTTAACCGTTTGCGGCCTTTGGCGCGACGGCGGCAAAGTACGGCGCGTCCGCCCGGACTGGCCATGCGCGCGCGGAAACCGTGCGTGCGTGCTCTTCTTATTTTGCTCGGCTGATATGTTCTTTTCATGCGATAATTCCTGCTGGTTAAGTATGTACGGCTGAAAAGCGGCTTATACACGCCATCATCCCGCCCGTCAAGTTTGCGGGACTTTCAAATCAGGGCAGACGCATCTGAATTTCGGCTTCAGGAATTCTTCAAGAAAAGCGGTTCCAAACGTGAAAGCGTATATCTGTGGCTTGAAGAAGAACAGACGGGCAAAGCTCTTTTCCGGCTTTTGCGGGAGCAAAATTTTTCGCCGGCCTGGATGGTAAACGCCACTTCGTGGTTATGTCGCCTCTTTTATGATTGCCTGTTATTTTATGCTGTCGTGCTTGACTTCTATTCCGGCGGCATATAATATTTTATATTTAAGCAGGCATATCCGGCTCAAGAAATTTTCGCCCTTCCCCCTTTACAACCGGCCGGGCGGATGTATTTTTACGCATGGAGTCATCATGGCCCGTATTACCGTGGAAGATTGCCAGAAACGCGTGGACAACCGTTTTCTGCTGGTGCAGATGGCCATCAAACGTGTGCACCAGTACCGTGAAGGTTATGAGCCGCTTATTGAATCGCGCAACAAGGAGGCTGTCACCGCCCTGCGTGAAATCGCCGCCGGCAAGGTGATGCCCAACGACATGAGCCTGTACGTACCTCTGCCGGAAGGCATTGAAGCCCCGAGTACGGAAGACTGACTCCGTTTTGCCGACACTATATTTATGACTCAGCGCGACTATTACGAGGTTCTGAACGTCAACTGCGACGCAGACGGGGATGAGATCAAGCGGGCCTACCGCAAACTGGCCATGCAGTATCACCCCGACCGCAACCCCGGCAATGCCGAAGCCGAGCAGAAGTTTAAGGACGCAGCCGAGGCCTACGACGTGTTGCGCGATCCTGAAAAACGCGCCCGTTATGACCGCTTCGGCCATGCGGGAGTCCAGGCCGGCGAGGCCGGCGGTTTCGGCAACGCGGAAGACATCTTTGCCCATTTCGGCGATATTTTCGGCGATATTTTCGGTTTTTCCTCCGCCTCACGCGGGCCGCGCGCCATGTCCGGCGCGGATTTGCGCTATAACCTGACCATCAGCTTTGCCCAAGCCGCCAAAGGCGATGAAATTACATTAAGCCTGCCGAAACGCGTGACATGTAAGGAGTGCGGCGGCAGCGGCGCGGCGCCGGGGGTCAAAGCCGAAACCTGTCGGCAGTGTGACGGTTCTGGTCAGATACACCGCTCACAGGGGTTTTTCCAGATCGCCATGCCCTGTCCTATCTGCAGGGGCAGCGGCCGGATGATCCCCAAACCCTGCCCGCGGTGCCGTGGCGAAGGCATTGTGCCTGAAACGCGTGATCTGCTCGTGCGTGTGCCCGCTGGTGTTGACACAGATACCCGTCTGCGCGTGCGCGGCGAAGGGGAACCAGGCGTCCACGGCGGCCCGCCCGGCGATCTCTATGTGGTGCTTTCTGTAGAACAGGACAAATGCTACCGGCGCGAAGGGCAAAACCTGCTCTACACGCAGGAAATCACCTTTGTGCAGGCCGCCCTGGGGCACAGGGTGGAAGTGCAGGGCCTTGACGGGCCGTTGCCGCTCGAAATTGCCAAGGGGATACAAAGCGGCGCCCTGTTGCGCCTTGGAGGCGAGGGGCTGCCTTTTCCCGGACGCAGCCGGCGCGGCGACATGCTCGTTGAAATCAGGGTGCTCACGCCAACCCGCCTGTCGGACAGGCAGGTAGAGCTCTTGCGCGAATTTGAAAAAGCCGGAGAAGACCGCCCTGTGGAGAAAGTCAAACGCGCTGCAAAAAGAATTAAAAAAGCCATGGGGATATAGATACCACTATACACTGCTGCGAAAAAAACGCAGTCTGAGCGCATTCATAACGACAGAAAATGACGACAGGGCCATGGCCATGCCCGCCAGCATGGGCGAGAGCATGGGGCCGCCGAAAACATGCAGCAGACCGGCTGCAACGGGCAGCCCCAGAATATTATAGCCAAAGGCCCAGCACAAATTTTCCCTGATATTCCGCATGACAGCGCGAGAGAGCGCGATGGCCGACAGCACGCCCCCGATGCCGCCGCGCATAAGCACTATGTCTCCCGCTTCGGCGCTCACGTCCGTTCCCGTGCCCAGCGCCATGCCGACATGCGCCGCGGCCAGCGCGGGCGCGTCGTTCACGCCGTCGCCCACCATGCCCACAATTTCCCCTTCGGCATGCAGACGCCGCACAATGGCGGCTTTCCCGTCCGGCAGAAGTCCGGCCATTATTTCATCCACGCCCGCCTTTGCGGCGACAGCTCGGGCCGTGCGTTCATTGTCGCCGGTCAGCATAAGCACACGCACGCCCATGCCGCGTAATTTTTGCACCACAAAGGCGGATTCCGGCCTCAGAGGGTCCTCCAGGGCAAAAATGCCGGTAAAACGTAAATCCGATTCCTGTCCGCCCTGTCCCAGCGCCAGCACAAGCGGCGTCTGCCCGGCCTCGGCCACGCGCGCAAGCAGGCCGGCAGCGCTCTCGGGCAGCGGAACCGCGCGCCCGGACATAAAGGCCGTACTGCCCACAGCCGTCATATAGGCGCGCCCGTTCAGCACAACAGTGCCCTGTATGCCGAGCCCGGGGAATACTTCCGCATTTTCAACGCAGCCCGGCGGGCATTCCCGCCCGCCCGCCGCGTTGACAAGCGCGAGCGCCAGCGGGTGTTCCGAACGGCCTTCCAGAGCCGCGGCCAAGGCAAGGCAGACGTTTTCGCTGATCCCGTCAACTGCAAACGCCGCGTCGTCAGCCGGGTAAAAGCCCACGAGCGCGGGGCGGCCCATTGTCAGCGTGCCTGTTTTGTCGACAGCCAGAACCGTGACGCGGCATGCGGTCTCCAACGCCGCTCCGTTTTTAATCAAAATGCCGATCTGCGCTCCCCGGCCCGTGCCCACCATAATGGACATGGGCGTGGCAAGACCCATTGCGCAGGGGCAGGCCATCACCAGCACGGCCACAAAAACGGTGCACGCCGTGGAATACGGCTCGTTGCTGAACACAAGCCACGCCAGCGCCGCCAGCAGGGCAAAAAGCATGACAAAAGGCACAAAGTAATAACTTGCCCTGTCCGCCAGCCTGGCTATGGGCGCCTTGCTGCCTTGCGCCTCACGCACCAGGCGTATGATGCGCGCAAGTTGCGTCTGACCGCCGACTTTTTCCGCGCGCATTGTCAGCACGCCGTCACCGTTTACGCCGCCGCCGGCGAGTTTGTCTTCCGGCGCCACAGACACGGGCACAGACTCGCCCGTCAAAAGTGAAAAATCCACAGCGCTTCTGCCGGCCAGAACCACACCGTCCACGGGAATGCGTTTGCCCGGCCGGACAAGCAGCATGTCGCCCGCCCGCACTTCGTGCGCGGCAATCTCCACCGGTGGCGCGCCCGCGTCATCCGGGTCAAGGCGCAAGGCCGTGTCCGGCGCAAGGCGCATCAGCGTGTCTATGGCGTCTGCCGCCTTACGGCGCGCCGCCGTCTCCAGAAAACGGCCGAATTCTATCATGGTCAACAGCACGGTGCCGGATTCATAGTACAGATTCATGGCCCTCGCGCCCGCATCCTGCCCGAAAAGCCCAGCTGCCGTGTTGACCAGACTGAACAGAAAGGCCGCGCCGGTGCCCAGAGCAACCAGACTGTCCATAGTCGGTGCGCGGCGAGCAAGCGCCGCAAAGCCTGTCAGATAAAAATGCCTGCCCAGCCAGACCACCGGCAGGCTCAGCACAAGCTGAACGAGCATAAAGGCCTCCGGCGCGTGGTGCGGGTCAAGCCGCGTCGGCAGTGCAAGCCCCAGCATGTGCCCCATGGAAAGCACAAAAAGCGGCACGGCAAAAACGGCCATGCAGCAGAGGCGCGTCAATGCGCGCCACGCTTCTTCCCGCGTCTTTGCCCCGGAGGCGGCAAATGCCTCTCGTGCGCCAAAATCTTCGTCCTCCGCAAGCTGCGCGGCGGAAAAGCCAAGTTTGGCCACACGCTCCGGCACCATGCCGGCAACGGCCTCTTCCTGCCCCGGCACAGGCCAGACAAGCGCCGTCGCCGCGGCCAGATTGACGCTGACCTTCGCAATTCCGTCCGCGCGGCCAAGCACACGCTCAATGCGGGCGGAACAGGCTGCGCAACGCATCCCGCCTACGTCGAATCGTAGCGGAGGGGCGGTTTTTTCATCCATACAAACTCCAAACGGCCGTCACAGACGCCTGTTGAAGACAGTAGCGAATCACGGCAGATATACCAAGAGCAATCTGGAGTGTTTCACCCTCCCTGAAAAAGTAAATCTCTCATGCAGACCTCTCTCTTTACAAGCGGACGCAAGACGCATACAAAAACAAAGTTTTTCAAGTCACCGGAGAAATAATGCTTATACACCGTTTATGCGTCCTGTTCTGCCTCGGTGCGCTGCTTGCCGGCTGCGGCGCCAACCCGGTTGTTGTCATAGAAAAAGAGCAGTTTGCCCAAATGGCCCGGCGCATGCCGAAAGAACTTCAGGTGCGCCGGCTGCTGAACAGCGACAACGCCTACATCCCCACCCTTTCGCTTGCAGAATTCCGGAATTACGGCGATACGCTTTTTCGCAGGCTTTCCCCGTCATTCATGTTCGGAGATTCGGGCCATGTCTATCTGGGGGACACCTTTGCCGCAACCCTTCAGCCGGAAAGCAGAGTTAAACACAGGCCCAACGGCTTCAGCATAAATCACCCGACACAGAAGCTCGACCTGAATATGGTGGCGATTGCTGACTGGAACAGCGACGGCGAAACGGAATGGCTTATTTCCTGCCTTGTGGAACCAAAGACAGGCGGCGGACGCAGCCGCAACTACTATGTGCTGGTGCCGCCGCCGCGCAGCGACACGGAACAGCTCAAAGGCACAGCCGCCGCTGTGTACGAATGTTTTGGACTGGCCTGCAATCTGTATGTGCGCGACAGCCGTGTCATCAGCCGTATGGCTGATGACACGCTGATTGCCCCCACAGAAGTGCAGGAGCTTATGCCGGGCCTGCAGCCGGTCACAACCCCGCCTTCCGCTACGCCCGGCAAAAAACAGTCAGCCTTGGAAGAACGCAGTCTGTAGCCGCGCCCGCCGGGGTGTTGATTAAAGAGCGGCATGATGACGCTTCTCTTGTCATCAATACCGCCCGCCGGTTGACCTGTTCTGTTTTCGTGAAGATATCCTGTTGTTTTTACTTGGCGCGCCCAGAGGGATTCGAACCCCCGGCCAAGAGCTTAGAAGGCTCCTGCTCTGTCCATCTGAGCTATGGGCGCACAGGGGATTGCGGTATCGGACAGCCATGCGGGAGAGTCTATTGCAGTTTTGAAGCTGCCGTCAATTCCTCTGCACTGAGAAAATCGGGACAGCGCATCAGAACAGAAAAATCAGAAAGCAGGCAAAAGTGGCTCTTTTTGTGCCGCATTTGTATACTGCCTTGCGCGCCGCTCTTGCCAACGTATTTTCAACAGGCAGGAATTGCTGCGGAAACAAGGATGTGTATCCGGGTCGTATCCGGAGGCAAACCGCATGACAAAAACACTTTTTCCCGATGGTCTTGTCGGCGTAATCTTTGACTGCGACGGCGTGATGATAGACTCCCGCGACGCCAACAGGGAATACTACAACCGCATTCTGGCGTATCTGGGCATGCCCGCCATGACTCCCGAACAGGAGTGTTACGCCTTTATGGCCACAGCGCGTCAGGCGCTGTGCCGCATACTGCCGCCGCACCTGCACGCCTGCCTTGAACAGACGGCAAACGCCGCTGTCAATTACGCCAGGGATATTGTTCCCCTGCTGCGCCTGCAGCCGGGTTTTCTTGATTTTATTGAACGCCTGCACGCCGCCGGTCTGCGGATGGCGATTGCGACAAACCGCGTTGATCGCGGGCTGCAGACGGTTCTGGACTTTTTCGCGCTGCCTCCCTATTTTGATCCTGTCGTCACGGCGAGCAACGCGGCCCCCAAACCCTCCCCTGAAGGGACGCGGATGATCTGCAAAGCCTGGGACGCGGCGCCATGCCGGACGCTCTTTGTGGGAGACAGCGAACACGACAAAACAGCGGCGCTTGACGCGGGCGTGTTGTTTGCCGCGTTCAACGGCGACGGCCTGCAGGGCCACATCACGGTCTTGAATTTTGTGGAGCTTACACAGGCGCTCGCCGGCGCGCTTTGAGGCATCATGACTTATTATTGCGAAATAAAAACAATAAAGACAGAGTGTCGGTCGTTATCGCAAATTCGGGAGACGATATGATTGTTCTTGCCAATACGCTTGGCGCCGTCGCCATGGTGCTGGGGTCCCTGCTCAACCTGTATTTCTGGGTTGTCATCATTGCCGCTGTGCTGACATGGGTGCGCCCTGATCCGTACAATCCTGTAGTGCACACACTGCGTCTTTTGACGGAACCCGTGTTTTACCGGGTGCGCAAATGGCTGCCCTTTACATATATGAGCGGCCTTGATTTGTCGCCTGTCGTTGTTTTACTGGCTATTGAGCTTGTCAACCGCATTGTGATCGCTTCCATGGCCCAATATGCCCTTGCCTTGCGATGAAGGCGCTGATATTCTGAAATCATAAATGCGCCGCAGGGCATGATCGGCAGTGCAGTTCGGCTTTTTCAAGGTTCAACTGCTCTTGGTCATTGCAGCAAAAAATCTAACACTGGAGATTTTTTATGGATCAGCATGAGATGAGCCTTCTGAAACAACACATGCCCAATAAGCCTGAGCTGAAATCCCTATGGGAAGACCATGTGCTGTACAACAAGCAGGTAGAAAAACTGGAAGGCAAATCCTTCCGTACGCCCATAGAAGAACAGACATTAAAACAGTTGAAAAAACAAAAACTTGAAGCTAAAACAAAACTGATGACCATTCTGGAGCGTTTGAAAGAACAGGAAAAATGATTATGGAATGCACAGGCGCGCAGATTCTTCTTGAATCCTTAAAGCGTGAAGGCGTGGAAGTGCTGTTCGGCTATCCGGGCGGCGCTGTCCTCGATATTTACGACGAGTTGCCGAAGCACCCGGAACTGCGCCATGTGCTTGTACGCCACGAGCAGGGGGCAGTGCATGCCGCCGACGGTTATGCCAGAGCCTCGGGAAAAGTCGGAGCCTGCCTTGTCACATCCGGCCCAGGCGCCACCAATACAGTCACGGGCATTGCAACCGCATATTGTGACTCCATCCCCCTTGTTGTGATCACAGGGCAGGTTCCCACGCCACTGATCGGCAATGACGCCTTTCAGGAAGTGGACATCGTGGGAATAACCCGCTCGTGCACCAAACACAATATTCTTGTCAAAGACGTGCGAAAACTTTCCATGACCATCCGCCGGGCCTTTTATCTGGCGCGGTCCGGACGCCCCGGCCCTGTGCTTGTGGACCTGCCGAAAGACGTCATGCAGGCCAAAACAGAGTTTATCTGGCCGGATGAAATAGGCATGCGCAGTTACAACCCTACCTGCAAGCCCAATGTAAACCAGATCAGACGCACGGCCGAAGAACTCGCAAGTGCCCGGCGTCCCGTGCTCCTGGCGGGCGGCGGCGTTATTATGTCCAACGCCGCGACGGAACTCGCAAGCCTCGCGCGCAAGTTGCGAATTCCCGTGACAAGCACTCTGATGGGGCTTGGCGCTTTTCCGGCCACGGAACCGCTCTGGCTCGGCATGATCGGCATGCACGGTTCTTATGCCGCCAATCTTGCCATAAACAACGCCGACCTGCTGGTGTGCGCCGGCGCGCGCTTTGACGACAGAGTAACGGGCAAGCTCTCCGCCTTCGCGCCGAAGGCGCGCATTGTGCATATTGACATTGACCCCACATCCATCCGCAAAAATGTTGAGGTGGACGTGCCTGTGGTGGGCGATTGCCGCCTCTCGCTGCAAGGCGTCATGGAAATATGCGATACCAGGTTTGCCGGAGAAGACTGGGCGGACAAACACGCGGACTGGCTTGACGAGGTGGGGGAATGGAAAGAAAGCAAACCTCCGGCCTACCAGAAAAACGGCAACATCAAGCCGCAGCATGTAGTGGAGGCCCTGTTTGCAATCACCGGCGGCGACGCGATTATTGCCACAGAAGTAGGGCAGCACCAGATGTGGACAGCCCAGTTTTATGCCTTCACAAAACCTCGCACACTGCTCACCAGCGGCGGCCTCGGCACGATGGGCTTCGGCTTTCCCGCCGCTATCGGCGCGCAATTTGCCTTTCCCGACAAAAAGGTGATTGTCGTGGCGGGCGACGGCTCCCTGCAGATGAACATTCAGGAGTTGGCTACCGCTGTGGCAAACAGGCTGCCGGTCAAGGTGGTCATTTTGAACAACCGTCACCTCGGCATGGTGCGGCAATGGCAGGAACTCTTTTACAACGGAAACTACAGTTCCACCAATATGGAAGCTCAGCCGGATTTCGTCAAACTGGCTGAAGCTTACGGCGCTGAGGGATACAGGATTGAAAAACAGGAAGATATGCTGCCTGTTCTGAAAAAAGCGCTCGCAACGTCGTCTCCTGCCTTCATTGACGTGATGGTGGAGCGGGAGGAAAACGTCTATCCCATTGTGCCCGTCGGCGCGGCCCTTGATGAAATGCTGCTCGTATAGAGGAAATGACTATGCAACGACACGTGCTTTCCGTACTGGTGGAAAATGAGCCCGGCGTGCTCTCCCGCGTTGTGGGGCTGTTCAGCGGGCGGGGCTTCAATATTCACTCTCTCAATGTGGCGCCGGCACTGGAAGACGGCGTTTCCCACATGACCATCACGACCTTTGGGGACAGCGCGATTGTTGAACAGATAATGAAGCAGCTTCACAAAATTGTGACTGTCATCAAGGTGGTGGACTTTACGGACATTCCCTCTGTGGAACGGGAAATGATGTTTATGAAAATGCAGGCGGAAGGACCGGCGCGCGACGAGATTCTCCGCACGGTGGAAATATTCCGCTGCAAAGTCGTGGACGTGAGCCCCACCGAAATGACCATTGAGGCCACGGGAAATCACGAAAAACTTGAAGCCATCATCAACCTGCTGCAACGCTTCGGCATCAAAGAAATAGCGCGCGCCGGCTCTGTCGCCATGCGCCGCTCCAAATAAACGGCTGCCCGGTGATACTGAAAAGCGCGCCGGGCGCTTCAGCGTTGCGCACAGCCACCTTATACCATTGCAAAGGACAAGCAGATGAAAGTGTATTATGATCAGGATGCGGATATTAACGTGCTGAAAAACAAAACCGTGGCCGTTATCGGCTACGGCAGTCAGGGCCATGCCCACGCGCAAAACCTGCGCGATTCCGGCGTCAATGTGGTTATAGGTCAGCGCCCGGGCGGACAGAATTACGACCTTGCCAAAGAACACGGTTTTATGCCTGTATCCGCCGCTGAAGCAGCCGGACAGGCGGATATGATCATGATTCTCCTGCCGGATGAAGTGCAGTCGACCGTCTATGAAAAAGACATCAAGCCGCATTTGACAAAGGGCAATGCCCTGCTTTTCGCCCACGGCTTCAACATACATTTCAGCCAGATCAGACCGCCTGAAGACGTGGATGTTTTTCTGATCGCGCCCAAGGGGCCGGGGCATCTCGTGCGCCGCACCTTTACCGAAGGCGGCGGCGTGCCTTGCCTTGTGGCCATAGAGCAAAACGCCACAGGCAAGGCGCTGAACCTTGCGCTTGCCTATGCCAGGGGCATCGGCGGCACACGTTCCGGCGTGATTGAAACCACTTTCAGGGAAGAAACGGAAACCGACCTCTTCGGCGAACAGGCCGTGCTGTGCGGCGGCATTTCAGCTTTGATCAAGGCGGGCTTTGAAACCTTGGTGGAAGCCGGCTACCAGCCGGAAATGGCGTATTTTGAATGTATGCATGAAATGAAGCTGATTGTTGACCTTATGTACGAAGGCGGGCTTTCGCGTATGCGTTATTCCATAAGCAACACGGCGGAATTCGGAGATTACGTCTCAGGCCCCCGACTGATCGGTGAGGACGTGAAACAGGAGATGAGACGCGTGCTCAAAGACATTCAAAGCGGTGCTTTTGCCCGCAATTTTATTGTGGAAGCACGTGCCGGCAATCCCATGTTTCTGACAACGCGGCGCAATGAGTCTACACACCAGATTGAGCAGGTGGGCGCAAAGCTGCGAAGCATGATGCCATGGCTTAAAAAAGACAAAAAAAGCTGATCAGGCACAGTTCAACGACGCAAAAAACGGAAAGACCGGCTTTGTCAACAGCCTCACGCAAAAAAACCGGGCGTCGTATGGCGTCCGGTTTTTTGCGTCTGTCCTGTCAGCACAAACAATATCCGATCCTGCTTACGACAGTTTGGAAAGCAGGGCATCCCTGATGGAATCAATGCTGCCCTCGCCGTTGAGTTCAATATACTTCGTCCTGCCCCCGTCGGCCAGTTTTTTGTAATAACAGGCCGCGGCCAGCGTGCCGTTCTGCGTGTTGTAATAAATGTCGTGGCGCTTGTTGATGGCGGCCTCGTCCTGATCGTCGTTGCGCGCCGAAAGCTCGGCACCGCAAACACGGCATTTGTCGTTCTTGGGTCTGATGGCGTCAATAAAAATATTATTGGGGTGATTATTGTTTTTCTTGCAGAGCCGCCGCCCCATAATCCTGTTTTTCGCCGCTTCGCGCGGCAGCAGAATCTCCACAACACAGTCAAGGCTCATGTTCTCTTTCTGGAGTGCTTTCCACAGCTTTTCCGCCTGCGCCATGTTGCGCGGAAATCCGTCCAGCAGCCAGCCGTTTTCCCCTTTGCTCTTTAATGTTTCCAGAATCATGGGGATGGTAATGTTATCCGGCGCCAAATCGCCGCGGTCAATATACGCCTTGGCTTTTTTGCCGAGTTCCGTGCCACCGCCGATATGCTCGCGGAAAATGGCGCCGGATTCGATATGAGCAAGATTGTATTTCTGCCTGATCAAATCGCCCTGGGTGCCTTTGCCGCTGCCGTTGGGGCCGAAAATCAGAATATTCACACTGCAACTCCTTGGTGTGACAATATAAAGATTTAAGTCTGAACAAAAATATATTTTTAAAAGTGTAGTACAAAAAAATACACATTGTCAACGACCCGGGGAACTCCTGCCAGAGCGGACGCATCTCAAATTTTGACTTCACGCAACGGCTCTTTCCATCATGCCCGATTTCAGGCAGCCATAAAACGAAGGGCTCAAAAGCATGGCCTGTTGCGGCTTCAAGAAATTTAGATGTGTCCGTCCACTTTGCCGATTGACAGTCTCTGTGTTTTCTTGTAAAAAAAGAAATCTATAATTTTTACATTGTTCGGTTTATTTTTTAAACGTAAAGGCATAGTGCATGTGGTCAGGGCAAGGGCAAATTCTCCCGCGCGGAGAGGAGAGAGTTTCTGGTGAAGCTGACGGTTTCGGCCCGATTCTTGCTACACACACACACACACACACACACACACACACACACACACACACACATCAACTCCGCAAGTGCCGCGCCTGCCCGCAAGGTTCAGCGCGGCTTTCGGCATTTCCCTTTTTCCCAAATGTAAGGCCCTGTCCCGCCCT
>JAISKZ010000019.1 GCA_031260725.1 Desulfovibrio sp.
TTTGTAACAAGAACACTGCCTTCAGCACCTGACGGCGAAACTCTCAATGCCGGGTAGTGGGTCAGCTTGAATCTGCCAAGGTAGCAATATCTTCAAAAAGAGTTGCTTCATATCCGTAAACACTTCTTCCATAGCCTTGATTAAATTCTATGTGTGCCAAAGGAGCGCAAGTAAATCTTGTGAAATCAAAGTGTTAATATCTTTAGAACCTAGAAAACGGGGTGGTTTGAGCGCGCTACTTCCACCACCGCAACTACCTGTAAAAGTAGACCGCAAATTATTTTATTTTAAACTGACTCAATACCAAATGCTCGGTATAAATCACAACCCGTGGTGAAAAGACTTTCTTTGCGGACTTGCCTGCAAGGAATGATAGAAACAACACGGTATGCAAAGATGTCCAGATTTTTTAGACGCGTCCGTCCTGTTGATGTTCAGCGTCCACAATTGACAAAAAGGGCATTCGGACATAATGGTTTAGAAAAAAAATCAGGAGATGTTATGCTGGAATTGACAGACACCGCCCGTAAGGAGCTTGAATCTTATTTTGCGGATAAGAAAAAAGCAACCATCAGGATTTATTCGGCAGCCGGCTGTGGCGGGCCACGTCTCGCACTGGCTCTGGACGAGCCTGCAGGCACTGATCATACTGAGGAAAGCAACGGTTTTACCTTCTGCATTGACAAAGAATTGCTCGGTCAGGTACAGGGGGTCAAAATCAACTTGACCTATATGGGTTTTGCCGTTGACCCGCTTGTGCCCTTTGCCTCGACAGGCGAAAGCGTGTGCGCTTCCTGCGGAAGCGGTTGCGCCACGCAAGCGGGGCTGCGCCCCAACACAAGAAGCAGCCAGGTATAATGCGGAGATGCTGTTGCCTGCCACTCCCCCCTTGCGGGAGAGGCGCGGCAGGCAACAAGGCAGTTATGAAATTATAAAGAGAAACATAACCAAGGGGCGGCCTTGCGGTCGCCTCACTTATTTATGATGCAAAGCACAAGCGTTTTGTTCTCCGGCCGGGAAACGCTCTATCTTCAACGTTGCGGCATGGCCACGCGTTGCCGTCTTGCCTGTCAGGCACTTGCGGAAGGGCGCGGTGCCGTGCTTGTGACACAGGGCAGAGAAGAATTCAACAGTGCCCGCGCCCTGCTTGCCCTGTTCACCCCCGTTCTTTCACAGGGCGACGCCCCGCCGGCAAGGCCGGAATTTGACAGCCCTTGCGTCTCCCTGCCCCCACAGGTTCTGTGGCGCGACAAAACAAACTGGGCGTCCCGCCTCACAGCGCTCTATGCCATGACCAAAGGGCAGCCACGCTGCCTTGTTGCCGATCTGGAAAGCCTGCTGCTGCTCTATATGCCCCTGACGTTTTTTGAGGCAAAAAGCCTCACGCTGCTCAAGGGCGGCGAATATTCGCCGGAGCTTGTGATGAATCAGGCGGCGGAATGGGGCTATGAGCGCGTCAGTCTTGTCAATCGCCAGGGCGACATGGCCATGCGCGGTGATATTCTGGATATTTTCCCGACTGGGCACAGCCGACCGGTGCGTCTAGAATTTTTCGGCAACGCTGTTGAAGAAATACGCCTTTTTGATGCGGAAAGCCAGCGCTCCCTGCTGCATATTGACGATCTGACCCTTTTGCCCATAAGCCCGCTTGCCCTGAGCAAAAACGAGAGCGACAAGGCCACGGCGCGTTGCGAGGCCTTGTTCAATGAGGGCAGAATCAGCGAAAATCATTGTTATTCTATCAAAAAATCTCTGGATAACGGTGGGGTTGACCTGTTGCCCGGCATTGTTTTTGAAAATCCGAGCCATATCGAAGACTGGCTGCCGAAAGACAGCCTCTGGTTTTTGCCGGGCGAGGCAGACAGCACCGAAGCCCTGCATGACGCGCAGTTTGCGCTCAAGCAGACACTGGAAAGCGAAGACTCCCCCCGGCCGCAACCGGCAAATCTGGCGTTGCGCAGAAATTCACAGCCCGCGCCTTGGCGCAATTTTCAGCGCGTTTTTGCCGAACCCCTTGTGACAGGCGTGGAGAAACGGGGAGAAAGCCTTCCTGAACGGACGATACATTCCTTCAGCGACCTCTTCCCCCTGCCGAGCGCACAGGACAGGCCATGGCAGCATCTGGCGGCAGGTCTGAAAGAATGGAGCCACAGCCGCCGTCAGGTTGTGCTGAGTTTTTCTTCAGAACGGGGGCGGACAAAATTTTTACACCTGGCCGCCCAGGAGGGCATTGCCCCGTCGCTGCGCTACGGGCCGGAAGCGGGCGGTCTTTTTGCCCTGGTCTCACCCTTCCGTTCAGGCGTGGAACTTGTCTGGGACAACGCGCTTGTTCTCGGTGAAGACATTCTCTACCCGCGTGCGGAAAAAACGCCGCGCGTGGCCTCACGCGCGTTCAAGGGGATGGACAGCTTTAAAGAAATCAGCAACGGTGATCTGCTTGTCCACAGAGACTACGGCATAGGCCGTTTTGCCGGACTGCACCACCTTAATCTCAACGAGGCCGCCAACGATTTTCTGCTGATCGAATATTCCGGCTGGGATAAGCTCTATGTTCCGGCAGACAGAATCGGCCTTATACAACGTTTCAAGGGGGCTGAGGGCGTGGAGCCGCCGCTCGACCGCCTGGGTGGCGCCGGCTGGATTGCCGGAAGGGACAAGGCCCGCAAGGCTATTGAAAAAATCGCCGCAGACCTGGTGGAAATGTATGCCTGGCGCAAAGTGGCCAAAGGCTACCGCTATGCCCCGCCCGACGACCTGTACAGCGAATTCGAGTCCACCTTCGGTTTTGAGGAGACGCCGGATCAGGCAAAGGCCATCGCCGACGTGCTGGCCGACATGGACAAGGCAGAGCCCATGGACCGGCTGATCTGCGGGGATGTCGGCTTCGGCAAAACAGAGGTGGCGTTGCGCGCGGCTTTTCGCGCTGCGGCTGAAGGCCGGCAGGTGGCCCTGCTCTGCCCTACTACCGTGCTTGCGGAACAGCATTTTCAGACATTTCGGGCGCGGCTTGCCGGCTTTCCTGTTCACGTCGCCCTGTTAAGCCGTTTCGTCCCGCGGGTAAAGCAGAAAGAAACCCTCAAGGCCGCGGCGGCAGGACAGATTGACATTTTGATAGGCACGCACCGCATTCTCTCCAACGATGTAAAGTTGCCCAACCTGACACTTCTGATACTGGACGAGGAACAACGCTTCGGCGTGCGCCATAAGGAAAAGCTCAAATCTCTTAAAAAAAATGTGGACGTGCTGACGCTCACGGCCACCCCCATTCCGCGCACATTGCAGCTTTCCATGTCCGGCATACGGGATCTCTCTATCATTGAAACAGCCCCGCAAGACCGCAAGCCTGTCGCCACAGCCGTGCTGCGTTGCGACGACACGGTGCTGGCCGGCGTGCTCGCCCGTGAACTTGAGCGCGAAGGACAGGTATTCTGGGTCTACAACAGGGTGCAGGGCATAGAGCGCGTGGTGGAACAGGCGAAAAAACTCGCGCCCCAGGCAAGGGTGGGCATGGCCCACGGCCAGATGAGCGAAACAACCCTAGAAGAAACCATGCACAAATTCTGGCACGGAGATCTGGATATCCTGGTCTGTACGTCCATTGTGGAATCGGGCCTGGATTTTCCGCGCGCCAACACCCTTGTTGTCGATCAGGCCCAGATGTTCGGCCTGGGGCAGCTCTATCAGCTCCGCGGCCGCGTGGGTCGCAGTGACAGACAGGCCTATGCCTTTTTTGTCGTTCCGGACGCCAGGCGCCTGAGCGCTGTGGCAGAAGAACGTCTGCGCATCATTCAGGACATGGACTATCTGGGCGCGGGCTTTCAACTGGCTATGGAAGACCTGCGGCTGCGCGGGGCCGGCAATATCCTCGGCGAAGTGCAGTCCGGCCACATGAGCCGGGTCGGCCTTGACCTCTACTTGGAAATGCTGGAGGAATCCGTTGCCCGCATGAAGGGCGAACAGCCGGCCCTTGTCGCTGAAACGGAGCTGACGCTGGGGCTGCCCGCGCATATTCCCTCGTCGTATATTGAAGACGGCCGCGAGCGCCTGCGCTGCTACAAGGCCCTGACTGCCGCGACAGACGGCGCGGACAGGGAGAAAGAGGCTCTTTCCATCCGGGACCGTTTCGGCCCCCTGCCCGAAGAATTGCGGCATTTTCTGGCCGTGCTTGACTGTAAGCAGTTTCTTGCGCAACTCCAGGTGCAGAAAGCCGATGTGCGTCGCGACTGCCTGCGCCTGACCTGGGCTGAAGGGCAATCTGCCGTATTGCCGGAACGTCTGGTGGAACTGGCGACAAAAACACCGCGCGCGCGGCTGCACCCCCCGGCCGGGCTGACGCTGCCGCTGCCGGAAGGGCTGTCTTTTACCGATGGCCTGTTGCAAATCCGGCGCACACTGGAAGCCGCCCAGACCAATACAAGAATTGACGGCCCGTAAAACAGCATCGTTTCAAAAAAACGCGGCGTATTGCAACACATCTGTTCCTTTTACACAATGTCGGCTGCGACATTGCCTAACAGATGTGTTTGTGGTAGAAAGAGCGGTAGGGTATTCACTTTGCCAAGTCTTTGCATGGAGAATCTTTCGTGAAAAAATTGCTTGTTTTCGTGCCGGCAATCCTGTTGTGCGCCGTGATTGCCGCGCACGCGGCCCAGATCAACAAGGTGGCGGCAGTGGTCAACGGTCAAGTGATCACCATGATGGATCTGCAGAAAATTGCCGTGCCCGACATTGCGCGCGCGCGGCTTGACCCGAACAAACCCTCGGACGCCAAGGCCATTGATCAGGTGTTGCGCAAAACGCTCGACATGATGATTATGGATATTCTCATCGTTCAGGACGCCAAACGGCTCAAAGTCAGCATTGCACCGTCAGACGTGGACAAACAGATCGAAAGAATGATGCATGCGCATAATATGACCAAGGCACAATTTGAGGAACAGCTTGCAAAAGACAAAATGCCTCTTGCCGAACTGCGCAAAAGCATAGAAAAAAACCTGCTGCGCCAAAAAATTATGGGCTTGGAGGTCTCGCGCAGGGTCATTGTGACGCAGGAAGAAATCAAGGCTTATTATGAAAGCCACAAAGACAGCCTTTTTAATCGTGACAACCTGCACATGGCTCTGCTGGTATACCCCCCAAAAGCCAACGCCAGCGATCTGGCGGCACAGATCAAAAACGGCAGTCTGAGTTTTGAAGAGACTGCGCGCAAATATTCCATTGCCCCCAACAAGGACAAGGGCGGAGATATGGGGCCTGTGGAATGGGATAAACTGAACCCCGAGTGGGAAGGCCGTCTGACGAAAATGAAGCCTGGCGACGTGACGGAAATTTTTGTTCTCAACAACTTCAAGGCGCAGGTGCGTCTGTTCAGGCCCGGCGGCGGCGTTGAAAAACCCCTCACACTGGAAGAAGCCACCCCGCAGATTGACGCCATCCTGCGCCAGCCCAAGGCTGTGGAACGGTTTGAGGAGTATTCCGCCCAGTTGCGCAATAAGGCCATTATTGACATCCGGCTGTAACTCTAGAAAAAACAGACCCAGAGGCTTTTCATGACGCTGGAGGAACTGGGCGCGACTTTGCGTACCGAGCGCGAAAAACGTGGTTTGAGCATTGAAGACATAGCCGACACTCTGAAAATCGGCGCACGGCTCTTGCGTGCCATGGAAGGGGGCGACACGGCGTCCCTGCCGCATCCGGCCTATACCAAAGGCTTTATCCGCGCATATTCCTCCTTTCTTGGGCTCGCGGCTGAAGAGGTGGCATCGGCCCTTCACTCTTTGAAAGTCTCAAAAACAGGAGCATCCATTCAGGCCGTCTACACGCTTGACGCCGTGGCGGGGCCCCGCAGCAGTCCGAAATGGCTTGGGCTCGCCGTCATGGTTCTGCTGTGCGTGGGTGGATCATATTTTGTTTTGAATACCAACGTGTTTAACTCACTGAACCGTCCGCCGCAACGTCTGGCCCAACCCGCGCCGCCTGTCACTCTGCCGCAAACGCCGCCGCAAGAACGTACGGGGCAGCGGGACGATAGGACAAAAGCGGAAAGTCCGCCGGCGGCCGAAACACCGGTACCCGCCGCTGCCGACAAAACAGCGGCACAGGAAAGACCTGAGCGCGCCGTTGCGCCGGCGCCGGATGAAAGCGCGGACGCCACCGCTTCTCACAATGTCATTGTGACGGCCGTCGAAAAATGCTGGATACATTCCCGCGCGGATCATACCGGCACGCGTGAATTTTTACTGCACAAGGGCGACACCTTCGCCCTGACGTTCAGCAAAAAACTGGAGATCAAATTCGGCAATGCGGGCGGCGTGCGCATACGCTATAACGGAAAAGAAATACCAACGCCGGGACAGTCCGGCCAGGTGCGCACACTGGTCTTTCCGCCCGCGACGCCACAAGAATAACACTGCCCGGGCAGTTCAGGGGCAACAGAGTCGACATGGCGAAGGAATGGGCAGATCACGCGCTGGTGCTGCGTATGGGGCGTTTTCGTGAGGCTGACGTCTGGCTGAAATTGCTTTGCCGCAAGCGCGGTCTGCTGACACTCTTTGCTTTTGGCGCGAGCCGCAGCCGGAGACGTTTCTGCGGCTGTCTGGATGTACTCAACACTCTGCAATGCCGCGTCAAAGCGGCCAGTGGAGACAACTTCCTCAATCTGGAAGAAGCTGTTTTGCTGACAGGGCCGAGAACATTGCGCCACAACTGGCAACGCATGGGCATCGCCGCAAACTGTCTGCACTTTGTGGAAGCTCTCGGCGTGAATACGGAAGGGGCTGCGGAAGCCTTTGCCCTTGTGGAGGATTTGCGGCAAACGCTTGAGCAGGCGCCGCGCCTGCCCTCAATGTTGCCGCTTTTTTTTCGTCTGCGTCTGGCCGGCGCCGCGGGTCTGGCCCCGTTGCTCGGGCAATGCGGCGCATGCGGCGCGGCGCTTGCCGACGCCGCGATTTTTCTGGCGGATGAAGGGCAACTGCGCTGCACGGCCTGCCGCCCCGCGCCTTCAACAGGCTACGGCGTGGATCTTTCCGGTGCGAGCCTCGCCATTTTGCGCCGCGTTCAGAACGCATTGCCATCCGCCTGGCCGACGGAAGATCCGGCACCGGCAAACCGCAGGGCCTGCGCCAAAGCTGTTGACGGTTTTGTGCAGTATCACCTCGGACTTGCCTTTGAAGGCGGCCGTTTTCGCCGGATATAATGTATACAGGCGTGCACGGGCATGATTCCGTTATGATGTTTACTGTCTGTTTATAATATATATATATTGAATAGATATAGTCCGCCGTGTCCGTCTGTTACGGATTATGGCGCCCAAACCAAGGACCGGAGATATGTATTTTCAGGATATCATTCTGACGCTGCAAAATTACTGGGGCGGACGCGGCTGTGTGCTGGAGCAACCCTCCGGCGTGGAATGCGGGGCCGGAACCTTCAACCCTAGCACTTTTTTACGCGTCATAGGGCCGGAACCATGGAACGTGGCCTATGTGGAGCCGTCTCGACGGCCCACAGACGGCCGCTACGGCGAAAATCCCAACCGTCTGCAGCGCTACTTTCAGTTTCAGGTTGTGCTCAAGCCATCGCCGGACAACGTGCAGGAACAGTATCTCGAAACTCTGAAAGCCCTGGGCGTGAACCCTGCCTGTCACGATATCCGTTTTGTGGAAGACGACTGGGAATCGCCCACTCTGGGCGCCTGGGGTCTAGGATGGGAGGTCTGGCTCAACGGTATGGAAGTAAGCCAGTTTACCTATTTTCAGCAGGTGGGCGGCATTGATCTTTCGCCGGTCAGCGTGGAGCTGACTTACGGTCTGGAACGCCTCGCAATGTATCTGCAGGGTGTGGAATCTGTGTATGACATCCGGTGGAACGCCGACGTAACCTACGGCAACATCTATCATCAAAATGAAGTGGAGCAATCCCGCCACAATTTTGAGGTTAATGACGCCGCGATGCTGCTGCGCCACTTCGCGGATTTTGAAGGGCAGTGCAAGTCCATGCTCGCCCTCAATCTGCCCTGGCCCGCGTATGACTATTGCCTGAAATGCTCACACACGTTCAATCTACTGAACGCCCGCGGCGCCATCTCCATCACAGAGCGCACAGGCTACATCGGGAGAGTCCGGGCTCTGGCCGCAGGCGTAGCGCGCCTGTATGCGGCACAAAGGGAAGAGTTGGGCTACCCCCTGCTTAAAAAGGACGTGAGGTGATACATGGCGACCTTTGTGCTTGAAATCGGCAGCGAAGAACTGCCCTCCCGTTTTCTGCCTGCGGAAGAGGCTGAACTTGCGCAACGCTTTGTTGCGGCTCTGGCCGTGGCTGGCATACTGCACGGCCCATTGCGCGTTATGAGCACGCCTCGACGGGCTGTTGTGCTGATCAACGATATGAATCCCATACAACAGGAAAAAGAAGATCTCGTTCTGGGGCCGCCGGTTCGTGTGGCCTACACGTCCGACGGGGCGCCCACAAAAGCTCTGGAAGGCTTCGCGCGTACGCACTGCCTTGCCCTTACTGACGTTTTTCGCGCAGCAACGGAAAAAGGCGACTACGCCGCCGTGCGCAAACACACGGGCGGCGCTTCCGTCAAAGACCTGCTGGCGCATATCTGCCCGGCTGTCATAAACGAGATGTCTTTTGCCAAATGCATGCGCTGGGGCGCGTATAATATTGCCTACGCGCGCCCGCTACGCTGGATTGTCGCGCTGCTGGACGCGGAAATCATCCCCTTCAGCGTCGGGCCTGTAACGTCGGGGCGCGACACGCGCGGCCACCGCGTTCACGGTTTTGGCCCGTTCTCCGTGCCTGAGGCAGGAGCGTGGGAGGGCATTGTCACCGGATCAGGCGCTGTTGCGCCTGATCCGGTGACACGCCGTAGCGTTATTGTGCAGGGCGGCGATACGCAGGCCAGCGCCATCGGCGGAACAGTGCTGTGGAATGAGCGTCTGCTTGACGAAGTGCAGGGGCTGACGGAACACCCCCTACCCCTGCTTGCGGATTTTGATCCGACCTATCTGGAATTGCCCCGCGAGGTTTTGCTGACGAGCATGGAAAGCCATCAGAAAAGCTTTGGCATTGCCGCCCGTGACGGCAGCCTGATGCCTCATTTTTTAACCGTACTCAATCTGACTCCGGAGAATGTCAATCTGGTCAAACACGGATGGGAGCGCGTGCTCCGAGCCCGGCTGGAAGACGCACGTTTTTTCTGGCGCGCCGATTTAAAAGAAAATTTCGACCACTGGCTTGCTAAACTTGATCAGGTGATCTTTCTCGGCAGGCTGGGCAGCATGGGCGACAAAACCCGGCGTCTTCAAATCCTGTGCCGAAGTCTGGCGGAGCAATGCGCCCCTGGCCTCGCCGACACGGCCGCACGCGCGGGGCGGCTCTCCAAGGCTGATCTGGTCACAGGGCTTGTGGGTGAATTTAACGATCTGCAGGGCATTATGGGCGGCATCTACGCTGAACGCAAAGGCGAGGACAAAGCTGTGGCCGACGCACTGCAGGAACAATATCTGCCCGCCGGGCCGAATTCTCCCCTGCCGCAAAGCCGTGCTGGAGCACTGCTGTCTCTGGCGGACAAAGCCGACACACTGGCAGGCTGCTTCGGCCTGAACATGATCCCCAACGGCACGGCAGACCCCAACGGGCTTCGGCGTTGCGCCATAGGCATCATACGCATTGTGCTGGACTTCGGCTTTTCTCTGGACATGCGCGAGATTTTTACACAGGTGCTGCATTTGTATGCGGCGCAAGGGCAGGCGCTGCCTGTAGCGCAAACGCTGGACAAACTGATGGACTTTCTAGCCGGCAGGCTGCGTAACCACTTTACAGGCCAGGGGCAGGAAACTCCGTTGGTGGACGCGGCACTTGGCGCGGGCGTCGCGAAATTGCACGCCTGCGCGGCGCGTCTCGCCGCGCTTGCGGCCTTCCGCCGCCGGCCCGGCTATGCCGAGGCCGTGCAAACCTTCAAACGCGTGGCCAATATCGTGCGCAAACAGGGAGGGGCAGATGCCCTGCCCGACATATGGGACGACGCACTGCTGCAGGAAACTCCGGAAAAAGCTCTGGCCGCAACGCTCAAAGACCTACTGCCCCGGCTTGATGCGCTTCGGGCCGACGGTGATCACGACGCGGCGCTGGCCTGCCTGACGGAAGTGCGCCCGGATGTGGATGCTTTTTTTGACGGGGTAATGGTGATGTGTGAAAACGCCTCACTGCGCGTCAACCGTCTTGCCATGCTCGCGGCGCTGGGTTCCCGCTTCGCCGGAATTGCGGACTTCGCAGCCTTACAGATATGAACGTTTGAAAAAAATTGACGGCATGGCTTATGACGGGGAAAGATGGAAGCATCTCTGAATTTTTATTTATTGCTAAGGTGAGACGCTCCACTATTTTGTCTTGTGCATGTACGGCGTTTTTGGTAATTTTGCCTGCCCCTTTGGGGGGAAAATCTTTGGAGGCATGGAAATATGACAAATCCAGAAACCGGGCACGACAATGAAATGAATTTTGAGAGCGCCCTTGAGAACTATCTTAACCCTGATTTCGGCAATCTTGAGGAAGGCTCAATCGTGAAAGGCGAAATCGTTCGCATTAACGACGACAATGTGCTTGTTGACGTGAACTTCAAGTCTGAAGGGCTGATTCCCGCCGCGGAATTTCGCGACGCGGCGGGCAATATGACCGTCAAGCTGGGCGACAGGATGGATGTGTACGTGCAGCACAAAAACGAAATGGACGGCACCATTACTCTTTCCTTTGAAAAGGCCAAACGCATGCAGGTCTTTGATCAGCTTGAAGATGTGCAGGAAAATAACAAAATTGTCAAAGGACATATTATGCGCCGCATCAAGGGCGGCTACACGGTTGACATTGACGGCGTGGAAGCCTTTTTGCCCGGTTCGCATGTTGATTTGCGGCCTGTTCCTGATATGGACGCTCTGGTCAACCAGGAATTTGAGTTCCGTGTACTTAAAATTAACCGTCGCCGCAGCAATGTGATTGTTTCCCGGCGTGTTCTGCTGGAAGAAGAGCGGGATTCAAAGCGGCAGGATTTGCTGCGCACCCTGGAAGAGGGCCAGACTGTCAGCGGCAGGGCGAAGAATATCACAGAATACGGCGTGTTTGTAGACCTTGGCGGTCTGGACGGTCTGCTGCATATTACGGACATGAGTTGGAAGCGCATACGCCATCCCAAGGAAATGATCACCATGGGCCAGGATTTGACCCTGAAAGTGCTTTCCTTTAACCGTGATAACAACAAGGTTTCTCTTGGTCTCAAACAACTGGTGCCTGATCCGTGGCAGGATATTTCCGCCCGTTTCCCCGATGGGAATCACTGCACAGGCAAAGTCACCAACCTTGTGGACTATGGAGCCTTTGTGGAACTGGAACCCGGCGTGGAAGGCCTTGTTCATATTTCTGAAATGTCATGGACGCGCAAACTGCGGCACCCTTCCCAGATGGTGCACACCGGGGACGAGGTGGACGTGGTGATTCTTGGCGTGGACGGCGACAAAAAGCGCATCAGTCTCGGCATGAAGCAGGCGCGTCCCAACCCATGGGAAATGGTTGCCGAGAAATATCCCGAAGGCACCGTGCTTGAGGGCGAGATCAAGAACATTACGGAATTCGGCATGTTCATCGGCATTGAGGACGGCATTGACGGCCTTATTCACGTTTCTGATATTTCCTGGACAAAAAAAGTGCGTCATCCGAACGAGATGTACAATGTCGGCGATGTGGTGCAGGCAAAAGTGCTCACCGTGGATCAGGAAAACGAAAAATTTACCTTGGGCGTCAAGCAGCTTGTGGACGATCCCTGGAGTCATGTTCCTGACACATACCCCGTGGGTTGCTCTGTGAAGGGTGTTGTGACCAATGTGACGGATTTCGGTCTGTTTGTGGAAGTGGAGGAAGGCATAGAAGGTCTTGTGCACGTCTCTGAACTGTCCAATAAAAAAGTCAAGACCCCTGCGGAAATATACAAGGAAGGCCAGGAAATCCAGGCAAAGGTTATCTATGTCAGCGCTGATGAGCGTCGGCTGGGTCTGTCTATCAAGCAGATCAAGGATGAAGAAGATCGCCGCAAGCCCAAGGAATTTTACACCGGTCCGCAGGAAAGCGGGCAGAACCTGGGCGATTTGCTGAAACAGAAACTGGAAGAAAGCGAAACCAACTGATGCAGGTGCGTACTGCTGTGCTGCATTCTTGCGACAACGGCTGTTTGAACCGCACAAGCCACAGCACCCGATGCAGACCCTTTTGGTTGCGGCGCCGCCGTGCGCGGCTGAAATTTATGACCCGCACAGACTCGCGTAGGGGCACCAGGAGCAGTGTTTGTCCGGGCGGGCCGGGAAGGTCGCTGCGTTTTCCAGACAGTGCAGCACCAATGCGAGCGTCTGTGTACAACATCTGAGGGCCAAGGCTCGTTCTTCGTCCGTAAGGTCGCCGAGCAACGGAATTTCCGCGCCGTCCATTCCGAGATTAACATAGAGCGCGTCGCCAATAGGATCGGATTTTTTTGCGTCGAGCATGGCCAGATAGCAGGGAAGCTGCACACTGGGCAGGCGCGTGCGCAGTTCTTCCATCATTGTGTCGGCCTCCGCCGCATCCACAGCTGTCGCGGAGGCGCACAGCCGTGCTGCCCTGTCAAAAAAAACCACGTCAGACCACAGGCTGCCGTCGGGCTTCCTGACTTGTCCCGTTTTGTAATCCACAACGACCAGCAGGCCCTCACGCCGATCCAGACGGTCCAGAATGCCGGTAAAGTCATATTCGCGGCCTGCCAGAAGCAGCCGCGCCGACAATCTGTGTTCCAGCGCAAGAATCGTGACGCTGTCCGGCTGTTTTTCCAAAAAGCGTTCAAGCCGCAGGGGTGCAGCACTTTCCAACATCAGACAGCTGTCAGCCGGCAGAAGCCGCTGCAGATCGGCGCGCTCAAGCGCTTTATAGAAACACTCGCGCACGCGCTGTGCGGAAATATCGCCCGTGTGCACTGCCTTACCCAGCCAGGGCAGGTAGGCGGCGTGTAGCGCGTCGTGCAAGCACTCGCCGACTGCAGGCGGATCGTCGCCCTCGCTGATGGTTTGCCGCGGCTTTATTTTGTACAGATATTGCCAAGCGAAGCGCAGGGGGCAGTGCAGGTAAACATCAAGAAGCGACGCGTAAAGCGGCGCGCGTGTCAGTTCTCGTAACGCCGCGTCAAGCCTTGCGTTGCGGGCCAGATTTTTGGGGGCGTTTTGCGTTGTGTACGCCGTGCAGGTCGCCGCCGCAAGGGGTTCCTCGCCAGGTTCAAGCAGTTTGCCGCGGCGCTGTTCTTCCTCCCAAAGCAATTGTTCCACAAAACGGCTACGGCTTTTTTTGCCGACAAGGAGGGGCGAATTGTGGACCCCTTCCTGCCAGAAAAAATGGACTTCCGTAGCGCCGGCGCAGAGCCGGTAGAGCGCATAGGCCGTGGCGCGGCCGTGTTCATGGGCATCGGGCAGGCCCAGGGGGGCGCGCAGCGAATCAGGCAGCAGGGGGTCATGGGTCGGGTTGCCGGGCAATTTGTCTTCTGTAGCGTCAATAATGAAGACATGGTCAAAGTGCAGCAGACGGGTTTCCAGCATGCCGATGACCTGAATGCCGGCGATCGGTTCTGCTTCAAAGGGCACGCGTTCCTGTTCAATAATATGTCGTGTGATGGTATGCAGCGTGGCGGCCGGAAAGGGGGTTTGCGCCAGACAGGTTTGCCGCAGCATGGGAGAGGTATGCTGTACAAGGCGGTACATGGCCTCAGCGTCCAGCGGGAAATGCCGCCACACCTCACCGCCGCGCGTGATCAAAAAATCGCAGACGCCGCACAGCCAGTCGGCGATATCGGCTGTTGTACAGGCCGCTTCAAGCGGCGACGTCATGACGCGCACCGCCATATCAAGAAGCTCGCTTGCGGCCGCGGGCAACGTTGCGCAACATTCCCGCACAACAGACGTGAGGTCAACAAAACGCCCGCCCGCCATGACCAGAGCTTCCAGACGCCGCAGGGCTTCGCGCAAAGAGCGCTGTTTCTCGTCGTCTGTCACTACAGGCAGCATGTTCAGGTAGGGATGACGCAAAATCCGGCGCAGATGGCGCCAGTAGCAGCGTCCGTCTTTGCTTCGGTTCGTCTGCATTTCAAAAAGTGCCTGAATCAGGCGGCAGAGGGCGGAGCGCGCAAGCGGATAGCCCATAGACACGTTGACGTCTTTATCCGGCAGATGGTGGAGCGTCGGCATGAGCAGGGCGCTGTCCGGCAGCACAATGGCTGTGGATGCCGCGTATTGCCCGGCGGCGAGTTTTTCTCGCAGCACCTCAAGTTGGGAGTGGCAGTCGTACCCGGCAAAAAAGGAAAAAGACGGTCCGCGCGCAATCTCTTCCCGCGCGGCGTTTACGGCGGGTTTTGCCTGCGCCTTCCATCGGCGCAGCCAGGCCATGTGCTCAGCGCACGACCAGTGCGCCGTGCTGCCTGTGGCAAGCCCGGCATCAGTGTGCAGGCATATATGGGCGCCGGCCTGCCAAAGGCTGTGCAAGAGGGTGTTTTCCGTGCCGGTCAGCATAAAAAATCCCGCGGCCAGCACCGTTTTGCCCTCACCGGGCGCAAGCATGGGGGGGAGCGTGGCGCTGTGGCGTGCGGCGATACGACAATCAAGGCCGGGCGTTGTCCAGCCGCGCTGTTCAAGGGCGGCAAGATATGCGGCGCTTATACGGCCGAGCGCCTCAAGCAGAACCGCTGCTGTTTCTCCCGCTTCAGCCTCGGCATGGGTTATATCCGCCGCTTCCACATTCTGGCGAAACAGTTCTTCCAACAGCGAGGCAAGCCGCAGGCCCCAGGGTAGAAAAAGCGACATGTCCATGCGGGCGAAACGCCCGGCGATTTTTGTGTCTTCCCTGCTCAGATGCTGCACACAGGCATGCAGCAGGGCAATCTGATCCAGCAGACCGGCCGTGTGCAGCGGCGCGTCTGCTGCAGCATTGCGCCAGATGCCGGTCATTTCGACGATGGTCATCACTTTCGGCAAAAGCCGCGGTGTTTTTTCCCGCCCGTAGAGATGCTGCAGATAGCGCCAAGGGCGGTTGTGCGGCACAATCAGCAGGGCAGATCCCGGCCGGCCAGCTGTCAGTTTTGCCAGCACGTCCTTGAGATCCGGCAGAAAAGGGCGTTGCAGCGGAAACAGCAAAAAAGGCGGTTTGGCTGTCATGGGTTACTCATACGCCTCACACAAGGGCGACGCGCTGTACGGGGAAACCTGTTGAAAGCGCCGCAGGCTTATATAGACCAGTACCGCGCGTGCGGCGTCAGTGCCAGCTTCGCCGCTTTCAGCAAGGCAGGCGAGGCGACGACGCATCTGATCAAGGTGCCGCGGTTGCGGCTGCCCGCTTTTGTACTCAACAATAAGAAGCCTTCTTGGCTCACGCACCAGCAGATCCATGCGTAGCGTCCGTCCGTCCTTATCTGTCATGGATTGTTCGGGCATGCCGCGCGCCATCCAGCGAGCGGCTTCCGGGCAGGAGGCATACCATTCAAGCATGTCTGTCATCTCTTTTCGCAGAGTTTCATTGCGCGGAACAGGCAGGGGAAAATGCGCAAGGCTGAACTCCACAGCCATGCTCGCGTCGTGCCCGGCTTTGCCGGTGATTTTTAAATTTTTCAGACAGAAGTGGATCAGCTCCCCGTATTTTTCCGGCGTGAAGGCAGGTCTGCCGAGCGGATTGCGGAAAATTTTAAGACGCGGCAGCCACAGCATGGGCCGCCAATCCGTCGGGACAAGCTGCGGGGAGACAGACTGCGCAGAAGGAGTGGGGGCTGCCGGCGTTGTGTCGCTAGCCGGCGTTGACGGCGGTGTTCCTGAAATATAAGGCGGGGCAAAGCCCGCCTGACGCCAGAGGATGTCCATGGCGGCCCCCAGTGAGCACAGCTTTTTTGTATGGGGTGTGACGGTGCGGAATGCGTACAACTCCTCCTTTGCGCGGGTAAAGGCCACATAGAGCAGGTGCAGGGTTTCGCGGGCCTGACGGGCCATATCCGCGTAATAAGGTTCTCCAAGGCTTTTCCGATTGGGCGCCGCAAGAAGCAGGCCGTCCTTTTCAACGGCGATCGTATTGTTCGCGGCATACGATCTGAAATCCGTCCAGGGAAGTATGACCACAGGCGCTTCCAGACCTTTAGATTTGTGAATGGTCATGACACGCACGGCGTTCATGTTTTCAGGCATGGGCACTTTTTCTTCGCCGCCTTTATCCTGCCAGTGCGCGAGAAAGGATGGAAGGTCGGCAAGACCTTTTTCTTCAGCATGCTGCAGAACTTCCAGAAAACGTCGTAAAAACGTGCGATCGTCGGCAAAGCGCGATTCCACATCAAGGCGCGTAAACCATTCCTGCACTATGTCGTAGGGCGTCATCAGGCCGGATTGATTGTAAAACGGAGCCAGCAGACGCTTCCAGACGAGTGGCCGGTGTTCGCGAAAATTCAGATACAATGGCTGTTGCGCGTTTGCGGGGAGCCAGTCGTGCAGAGATTCCCACGCAAGCCCCGCAGCCTCGGGATGATCACGCAAGACAGAGCCTGTCAGCACTGTCCAGAAGGCAATGTCGTCCTCGGGAGCGTCAAGAAACCTCAGCAGGGCCACAGTCTGGACGATCAGCGGATGCCCGGCCAAAAGCAGGCTGTTTTCCGTGATGACGGGCAAACCTTCGCGAACAAGACGTTCCGCCGCAAGGCGCGCGGTTGCATTGCCGCGCGTGAGCACAAGCACGTCGGACAAGGGTCTGCGGGATTGAATTTCTTCACGCAACAGGCGGCAAAGGCAATCCGGCACCGCCTCGCTCAAGGCGGCAGCGTCGTGCGCCTGAATCTGCTCTATGCGCACGACTCCTCCGTTTTGCGCTTCAGGCGGGCACTGCTGTACGACTCCGGCAAAGGCCGTGTGTATTTTGTGGGCGCCTGTTTGAAGAATGTGTTCTGGAGTGTCCTGCGGCATGAGAGATCTCATAATTTGCAAGGCTGTTGTAGCGTCCGCCAGAGGAGCAAAAAATTTGTTGTTGTGTTCAACCACTTCACGGCGGCTGCGTCGGTTAAATGGCAGGATCTGCTGTTCCATACGGGGGGAAATCTGTGTCAGTTCGGCGTCTTCAAACACAGAATCAAAAAGTTCCGGTTCGCCGCCGCGCCAACTGTAAATGGATTGTTTAACGTCGCCGACACAGGTCAGAGAACCGCCGCAAGAGAGAGCTTCCAGCACCAGCGGGTGCAGCGCAAGCCATTGTTCGCGGCTTGTGTCTTGAAATTCATCCAGCAGAAAATGCCGCAGCCGTGTCCCGAGACGACAGAGCATATCCGGCACGCCGTGGTCGCCGTTGAGCGCCGCGCCGGCCAGACGCGGCGTCAGCAGCGCCGGCAGCGCGCCCTCCTGTTCCAGATCTTGCAAAAATGCCCCCACCAGCTTTTCAGCAAGTTGTATAAAAGGCGCAAGGCCCAGCGCTTGCCTGATCAGTTCGCCTGTCCGCATCCAGTTGCGGGCTTGTGCGGCATAAGCCTCAAAGGCCGTCGCGACGCTGTCCGGCACCGTAGTGTTTTTGTGAAACAATTCCCCGGCGTTGTTTTTGCCGGCATACACGGATGCGCAGCTTTTCATCCGGCCTTCGGCCAGTTGCGCTACAGCGGCGAGTGCTGTTTTATGCCAAGGCAGGTTGTGCGTCAGCGCGGTGGTGAGCAGAGTTTGCGCCGCCTGTACGGCCGCTGTTTTCATGTCATGTAGCTTTGCTTCAAGCTCCGGGCTTGGCGTTCTTCCGGCATATTTGCCGCGCAGCACATCGTCCAGCACTTCACGCAGCTTGCGGCGCAGCTTGTCTCCGGCCAGAAATCCGGGCGTGTTGTCATGGTTGACGAGCGCGAGACATGCCTGACGCAAAAGTTCGCGCATGGCGTCGTCCCCGCGTGAGGCCTGCTCAATAAAGATGTCCAGATACGGGGTCAGAGCTTCCTCTGTGGAGAAGACAGGCTGAAAATCAGGCGGCAGGTTCAGTTCAAGCGCCGCGGCGCGCACAATAAGGAGCAGGAGGCTGTCTATGGTGCGGATATTCAGCGCGCTCAAATCGCGCATGATTGTATCCACCCATGCGCGCGCCCTATCGGCGGGTAGAGAAAAGTCCCCGGCCGGATTGCCCAGGGCGGCGTTTTTCAGATGGCGGATAACCCTGTCGCGCATTTCAACAGCGGCAGCGTTGGTGAAGGTGACGGCCAGAATATCGCCAAGCCCGAGCGGCAAGTCGTCTCTTATCGGGGCGCAGGCCGCAAAAGCGTTTTTTGCACTGTTGTTGCCACATTGCGTCAGGCGCAGCAAGAATCGCCGCGTCAGTTCGTAGGTTTTGCCGGATCCGGCGGATGCCTTGATCTGGGTTAATTGCGGCAATATGTCAATATCAATCATCTTGAAGTGCCGCAGGCCTCGGTGTGCGCGCATTCAATGGCCTCTGTGGCTTTGAACACAGGAGTTGCAAAACCGAAAGACTGGGGAATAAAATTGATGTCATTGTCAGTGGTGAACGGGCTTTTTCCATAATAATACGCCTTGTCGGCGGCCTGCCGCCGTGTCAATAAAATCAATGTATGCCTTGAAGTTGCCTGCAATTTCATATATTACTATTGAATATTTGTTCCTGCAAGGTCGGTGGCCGGGCATCATTCGTCGCGGAAGCAGATGCGGAGCTGCATGTTTACGGTATGTCACGGGAACGTAACCTGCTGCAAGAGACTGTTTTGTGGAAGCCCTGACTGGAGTATATCATGTCAATTGTTCGCAAGAGTTTGTTGCAACTGATCTTTTCCGGCGCCTATTTGCTGCGCTGGAATGACAAACTGCGTCCTTCCGAACTGCTGGAAATCGACAAGCAGGCGCATAAAATGCTTGTCGCATGTGCGCTCTGGCATGAAAACGGGCGCGGCCTGCCTGATTCCGAACGTCTGAGGCTCGCCCGCGACGTTATTGAAGGCGGCCTTTTTGACTATTTCTACCGTCTGATCATAACGGATATCAAACCGCCTGTTTTTTATCGAATAAAGGAAAACCCCGACCATTTCCGTCGTCTGACGGAACATGTGCTCTCACGGCTTGAACCGCTGCTTTCCCCGCTGGGGCCCTTTTGGGAGAGCATGAGCGCATGGCATTTGGAGGGGGATGAAACCACACTTTCGCGCCGCATTCTTTCGGCGGCGCATCTCTTTGCTTCACAGTGGGAATTCAATCTTATCAAACCGCTGAACACATTTGATGACGAAATGGATGACATCGCCCTGTCTTTTGAGGATCGGCTTGACGCTTTTCGCGATCTTGCCGGCATGGAGCACCTGCTCGCGCCCGGCAACGCTCTGGCAAAGCTGGCAAATCATTGCGGGCAGTTGCGTTTTCAGATCCGTTGGACGCAAGCGCCGCGCATTCCAGCCACATCTGTGCTGGGGCATATGTTCATTGTAGCGGCGTTCAGCTATTTTTTCAGTCTTGCCGTGGGGGCGTGCACAGCAAGAGCCAGCAATAATTTTTTTTGCGGCTTGTTCCACGATTTGCCGGAACTCTTGACGCGGGATATTATTTCACCGGTGAAACAGTCTGTGGCTTGCCTGCCAGCGCTCCTGAAAGAATATGAGGAAGAGGAACTCACACGACGTATTTTTCGCCCTCTGCGCGAAGAGGGCTTTGCTCCGCTTGTGGAGCAGATTTCTTATTACCTGGGACTTGAGGTAGGGTCGGAATTTCAGGAAAGCGCGCAGGAGGGAGGCCGTGTTGTCAGGGTGGACGGCTTTGACGCCCTGCAACAGGGCTATAACGCCGACGCACTGAACCCCAAGGACGGGCAGATGATCAAGGTGTGTGATCTGCTTGCCGCTTTTTTGGAGGCGCACAGTTCCATACGCAACGGTGTATCCTCGCCGCAATTGCAGGAAGCGCTGGCGCGCCTCAAGGCAAGGCTTTGCGGGTGCCCCCTGGATTGTCTGCATCTTGGCTCGCTGCTGGCTGATTTTGACTGACGGAATGAGACATAAAATTTGGTGGATCGATTTTTGATGCCGATAACTGATTGATCTCTCTCTCGTATCAATTGACACCCGTAGGCTCCACCAGGTGTTTTTTCTAGAGAATGAGGCGATTGCAATGATGAAATTAATTGTAATAATGAATTTTTAAACCGTTGGACAGCTGACCGGCGGGAGCGGCACCTGTTTTTGCGATAGTCTGCGTTGCTCCCCCGCAGTGGGCGGCGGCAGTTCGAGAACCTCTTGCGTACGTTCAAAAAGATTGGACAAAATGGCGTTGGAAACCAGCATGCCGTTGCGCGTCAGCCGCAGACAGCCGTGCCGGATGTGTATGAGTCCGTTTTCGTGCAGGGCCTGAACCATTTTTTGATTGTCGCGCAAAAAATCTCGCCCCGTGAGCTCTCGCCAGGCTTTTATCCGCAGCCCCCGCGTCGTGCGCAGACGCAGCATAAGCGTCTCAAGCACACGCGTTGTGGGCGTGAGGTGTTCAATACTGTCGTCAAGCCGTCCATGACGAATTTTTTCGTCCCAGGCTTTCTGCCCGGCGGGATTTGTCCACCGCCGCCACTGTATGGTGGATGTAGCTGACGGGCCAAGGCCGAGATAGTCCATTCCCTCCCAATACCCGAGATTATGACGGCATTGAAAGCCCATGCGGGCAAAATTGGAAATTTCATAGTGCATATACCCGCACGACTCCAAAAACGCCGCGCCTTCAGTAAACATACTGCTCTGATCCCGCTCCGGCGGCAACGTAACGCGGCCTTCTGTACAGTCCAGTTCCAGCGCTGTGCCCGATTCCAGCGTCAGACCGTAAGCGGAAATGTGCTCCGGTGCCATACGCGTCATCTTTTTCAAGGTTTGCAGCCAGTTGCGCACACTCTGGCCGGGCAATCCCCACATCAGATCCACATTGATATTGACAAAGCCCGCTTCGCGCGCCACATAGACCGCGTGCAGGCTGTCCTTTGCCCTGTGCGGCCGCCCGAGCACGCGTAGCGTCGTTTCATCCAGCGACTGAATGCCGATGGAAAAACGGTTGACGCCGACAGACAGATACTGCGCCGCCCTGCCCGTATCCCGGAGTGATTCGGGATTTGCCTCCAGTGAGACCTCGGCCTTTGAAGAGAGGGTGAAATATTTGGCCAACCGTTCCAGCACAATGCCCACAATACGCGGCGGCAGCAGGCTTGGCGTGCCCCCTCCCCAAAAAACCGTCTGCACGTCCGCCCCGCCATAGCGATCCGCCCAGTGCGCAAGCTCCAGAAGCAGCGTGTCCGCATAATCGCGCACCAACGGCGAAGCGGCGGCCTCCACCCCCCTGCCGAGCGGCGTGGAATGAAACGCGCAGTAATTGCAACGCGTACGGCAAAAAGGAACATGAATATAGACAAGCATGCGTTATCCTGACGAGTGTACTATGAATATTATAAGCAAAAATTATACCGAGAAAGGCTTTGCAGCAAAAAGCAGTCCCCGCCACAACGGCAGCTCCTGGTTCAATTCCAGATAATCCGGAGCAAGCGAGAGCGGCGCGGCCTCGGTAAGCGCCCGGCGTAGATCTTCAAGGCCGATTGTCCGCGGAAGGCCCGGCGCATCCTGCAGGGGGCAGAGGTCAAAATCATCAAACGGCGGCATTACCATGACGGGCAGACCCATGATGGCAGCTTCCAAAGCCGCTGTGGTGGAATTGGAAGCCCACACGCGCACTCCAGGCCGCAGATGTGCGGCAATGGGCCCTCCGACTTCCTGAATTTGCTCTGCCCGCGCGCCAAGCAGTTCACGCAGTATATTCCGCACCTGCAGATAAGGGTGGGGCTTCACCACAACGGCAAAGTCGTCCAGCAGCCCCGTCCGCAGGGCCTTGGCCAGCAAAGCAAGATGGGCTCGCGTTTCGTCCGCAAAAAAGCTTGTGACCACAAGCAGCTGTTTGTGCGGCAACGGCGTTTTGAAAGAATCATTTTGTGTATTCTTTGTCAGATACAGGTAACGCAGCGCCTCTACCTTGCCCAGACGCCGCGGCGGCACGCCGGCTTCAAGCCACTGCGCGCACGCGCTGTGGCCGTTGCCGCGCAGGGCGTCCGGCTGAAAGGTCGCGCAGTCTGGAGCGCTGAAAGTGCGCGGGTCGTCAAAATAGCGAAAATCCGCCGGCCGTATGACGGAATGCTGCGTCCCGAACACAGGTCCCGCGCCGGCTTCATGCACAGCGTGGGTCAACATGCGTTCCCAAGGGCAGTTTTCCAGGGGGAAAAGCGTCCAGCGTTGCGGCCCGGACAGGCGAACCCAGTTGTTGAAGGCCCTCTGTTGAAGGCATCGTTCAAGACAACGCCAGCCGCGAAAGGATTCCGCCCAGTATATGGCAAGTCTGTCCCAAAAGTTCAGCCGAGAGCCGGCGAAACAAAACGCCGCGCGCACATGCCGCTCAAGGCGCAACGAGGCGACGGTCATGCGCGCGTAGCGCAGGAGCGCGGCCAATATGTCCCGCGTCGAGAGAAATTCCTCCAGATAATGAAAAGAAAGGCCGTCCTTGCCGGATTTGCGAAATTGATCCCGTAGCGCGATGCACCTGTCAAGGTCAAGATCCGGCACAGGGAAACGGATGAACAGCCAGCGCAGCCGCCGGACGCCGTCATGCGCATTGAGCACGTTGTGCAGGCTTTCAAAATAGCGTGAGCGAAAGCGTCCCTGCTGTGCGGCGTCCATGTCTATGTTGGGAAAATAGGTGACAATGCTTGCGCTTTGCCCTTGTACGTGGGGCAAAGGAGCGTGCCCGGCAAAGGGCAGCTTGCGTCGGACGCTCCACCACCACTGCACCAGACGCGCCATAGCCCGCACAGGAGCAGGACAGAGGTGATAGAGCTTTGCAACAATGCCTGAAGCGGGCGGGGCGTCATCAGGGCCCATGTCGTCGGTGTTTTCTTTGGCGAATGTGCGGCCGGATGCTGCGCACAGGGCCGCAAGGCTCCGCGCAAGGCGTCTGTTCCCGCCGCGGAGCCGCAGGTCTGTGACCCCCCGCGCGTCCATCAGGCGCTCCAGAGCGCGCAGCCTGTATATTGTATACAGCCCCGGCGTCACCTTGGGGTGACGTTCGTATATCAGGGAACACCACCAGAGCGAAAGGCTTTCTCCGCAACGCAGACATTCCTGCACTTCACGGCCGTTGACGCGCAGCCGGGCGAAATCATAAGCCCAGGCGGCATGTTCCGCGCGTATCTGCAACAGTTCGTTCTGAAGGAGCGCCGGCAGGGAAATTTCATCCCGCGGGACGTCCCATGCATCAAAGCGGACAACAAGCCTTTCAGGCGCGGCGTTCGATTTCGCCCTTGA
>JAISKZ010000049.1 GCA_031260725.1 Desulfovibrio sp.
GTCTTGCTTTCCGGCGGCAATACACATAAAAAAGGCTTTTCGCGCCTGAAATTTCATCAGAGGGAAACACCATGCCCCACAAGGGTCCGCATATCTCCATTCCGCCGGATTATGTTGTCAACCGCATTCTGCGCATCAATATAGACGACTTCGCTGAATGGCCGCAGTCTGTACGTCTGTTCGCCATCGCCATTGCAGAAGAACTTTTTTTAGTGGCTTGCAACCCCTTTATAGACGCCGACATTGTGCGCGAAAGTGTGCAAAAACGCTTTGAGCGCGAATCGCTTGCGCTTGCCCACTACTACGCGACGGCCGTCGGCGAAGGTATAACCATGTTCTGGTCCGCGCATGAGGCGGAGTTGGAATTCCGCGACAAACTCATTGAGGCGTTGCGCAACATTCTTCCGGTGGAATGCGTGCTCGGCACGCCTTCCGCACTGGTGAGCGCGGCCACAGACGCCACAGACCTGCGTATGGAACTGCCATTGCTCGTCGTGGAGCCGAACAGCACCGAACAAGTGGCAGCAATAGTCAAGCTCGCCAACGAGCTCAAATTCGCCCTGATTCCGCGCGGCGGCGGGTCCGGCTTGACAGGCGGGGCCGTGCCTGCGCGCAAGCGCACGGTTATTGTCAGCCTGACGCGGCTCACGCGCATCGGAAACATTGACCTTGACGGAATGGCGGTGGTCGCCCAAGCCGGCGCCACCACCCAGGATGTGATCAATGCGGCGGAACAGGCGAAGACGCTTTTTACCGTAGATCCGGCATCAAAGCAGGCTTCGTCCATCGGCGGCAATATTTCGGAAAACGCCGGCGGCCCCAGTGCTTTTGAATACGGCACCACGCTCGACAATCTGCTCTGGTGGCGCATGGTGACGCCCACCGGGGAAATAATTACCGTGGAGCGGGAAAACCACCCGCGTCACAAAATTCTGCCTGACGAAACAGCGGTTTTTGTGGTCAAGGACGTAAGCGGCGGCGTGCGCAATGTGATTCACCTGCGCGGCGACGAAATACGCCTGCCCGACCTCGGCAAGGATGTCACCAACAAGGCGCTCGGCGGCCTGCCCGGCATGCAAAAAGAGGGCGTGGACGGCATTGTCACCGAGGCAGCGTTCATTCTGCACAAAAAACCGCTGTACTACCGCGTTATGGTGCTGGAATTTTTTGGACGCTCCATGCACCCGGCGGCGGTGGTAGTACGCGAACTGGTCAATTTACGCAACCGCATCCGTGAAGAAGGCGATTACGCTCTCCTTTCCGCACTGGAAGAATTCAGTGCAAAATACGTACAGGCCATAGAATACAAACGTAAATCAAATAAATTCAATGGATTGCCCATTTCCGTCATTATTCTGCAGGTGGACGGCGACGACCCCTACCTGCTCGACAAATGTGTGGGCGACATCGTGAAGGTTGTGGAAAATCAGGAAAATGTGGATATTATCGTGGCGGCGGACGACAAGGAGGCCGACCGCTTCTGGGAAGACCGCCACCGCCTCTCCGCCATCGCCAAACGCACCTCAGGCTTCAAACTTAATGAAGATGTGGTCATACCCACAGACCGCATACCAGATTTCGCCCTGTTTCTGGAACAGCTCAATCTGGAATACACGGCGGCGGCCTTTCGCCAGGCTCTGCAGGAAGTTGGCCGCCTGCCGGGCTTCCCCATGGAAGACAAGGACTTTAACAGGGAGTTTTCGTCCGCATCCAAAGCCGCTTCAGGCGATGTGCCGACCACGGATCTTTCCGACACCGAGCTTTTTGACAAGGCAACGCGCTTTTTAGGCGACCTGTCGGGGAAGCATCCGCATCTGGCCAAAAAAATTGATGCCATTACAGAATATATGGAGGCAAGCCGCATTGTTGTGGCAAGCCACATGCACGCGGGAGACGGCAACTGGCATGTCAACATTCCCGTCAATTCCAACGACGCGCGCATGCTGGAAGAAGCAGAGGAAGCCGCGGCCAAGGTGATGGCCGAGTGCCAGGAAATGGGCGGCGAGGTTTCAGGCGAACACGGCATAGGGATCACCAAGATCGCTTTCTTCAGCAAAGACAAAATGGACGCCCTGCGCGCATTCAAAGAGCGCGTTGACCCGCGCGACGTAATGAACCCCGCCAAACTCGTCTACCGGGATCTGCCTGTGCGGCCGTTTACATTTTCCTTTAACCGCCTTATCCGCGATATTCATGACAGCGGTTTGCCTGACAAAGAAAAACTCATCAGCCTGCTGACTTCAGTGCAAATCTGTACACGTTGCGGCAAGTGCAAGCAGGTTTGCCCCATGTCCTGCCCTGAACGCTCCATGCACTACCACCCGCGCAATAAAAATATGGTGCTGGGCATGTTGCTGGAGGCTGTTTATTACTC
This sequence comes from Desulfovibrio sp., assembly GCA_031260725.1. Lineage (GTDB taxonomy): Bacteria > Desulfobacterota > Desulfovibrionia > Desulfovibrionales > Desulfovibrionaceae > Desulfovibrio. Next base: position 2,375 of record JAISKZ010000049.1, read on the forward strand.
ACAGGTCAACAAAGGCCGCATTGACGAAAATCTGCTCGCCGCACTGCGCGACCTTGTGGAACACTGCACTTCCTGCGGTCGTTGCGCGGCGAACTGCCCCATCTCCATCCCTTCCGGCGAGGTGGCCTTGAGTCTGCGCGCTCTGCTGGAGCACGAAGGCGCAGGCGGCCACCCACTGAAAACGCACGCTCTGGAATGGGTGACGCGTGACGTGCGCCACCGCGTGCCAAAGGCCGCAAAAATGGCATCTCTAGGGCAAAAAATGCAAAACAGAGCAATGGGCTTTGTACCGCAGATATGGAAAAAGCGCATGCAAAACCCGCTCTTTTCCGGGCGCGGCCCCAAAATCGGCTATACCAACCTGTATGAAACGCTCAAGCTGCACAGAGGCTCTATTTTCGCGCCGGCCGAACCGATCCCGGGCATGCCCTGCGCGCTCTATTTCCCAGGTTGCGGCGGCGCGCTTTTTTACGACCGCATATCCGTCTCTTCCATCATGCTGCTGCTCAAGGCCGGTCTGGCCGTGGCTGTGCCGCCAAGGCACATGTGCTGTGGTTACCCGCTGCTGGCAGCCGGCATGGACACGGCCTTTGAAGACAATATGGCCCAAAACCGCCAGTATCTCGCCGCCATGCTGCGTAATCTCGATCGTCTCGGCTTTGACTGCCGCTCTCTGGTCTCAGCTTGCGGCACATGCCGGGACAGTCTTGGGCGGCATGAACTCACTGAACAGTTTCCTAAGCTTGTCCAGCAGGACGTAACCCAGCTCGCGCTACCGCTGCTTGACAAAAAAGATATGCGCAACGCGCCTGAAGCAGGAACGAACATTGTCTGCCACACAGCCTGCCATTGCGAATGGGCTGGCGTGCACAAAGTCAAGGGACGTCAGATGATGGCGGACGCCCTCACTGACTTCAGCGGCGCCGCTGTTTCTTTAAGCCCCGGTTGCTGCGCCGAGTCCGGCATGGGCGCCATGACTTCGCCGCAGATATTCAATGTGCTGCGGGAACGCAAACAGGCGCGGCTGCAAGCAGATCTAGCCGGAAACAACGCCATGCCGGTGCTCGTGGGCTGCCCCTCCTGCAAAATCGGCATAGGCCGCTGCCTGATCAACATGGGCGACAAGCGCCCCGTGCTGCACACGGCCGAATGGCTGGCCGGTCTCTTTGACGGTGAAGACCGGCGGCAGAGCTTTCGCAAAAAAATCAATGAAACACGGGGGGATGTGCGAGTTGTCAAGCTTGAGCACTGTGAAGGCTGACCGCCGTACGAGCGACTTTTGTCTGAGTGCCCATAATCATTCAGAAAGACGCACAGATTGTCAAACAGCGGCAGCACACGGTTGACACACGCCGTCAAACTCAATTCTTGAGGCAAGAATTGAGGCGAAACCCTCCACCTCCTGTATACCATCCACTGAAGGCGCGGGCAACGGGTGTACAATATCAGCAATACGCCCGCAATGAACACACCGCACATGCTGATGCCTCGAAATATCGCCGTCAAAGCGCATTGTGTGCCCTGCTGACGACAAACGTACAATTTCCCCGACGTCAGCCAAAAAATCCAGATTACGATAGACAGTGCCGAGGCTTATACGGGACAATCTGTTCCGCACTATGCCGTAAAGTTCATCCGCAGTGGGGTGTGACCTTGTCTTTCTCAATTCTTCAATAATCACAGAACGTTGGCGTGTCATTCTTGTTTCCGGGGTACTCATGACCTCTCCTCTTTAATAAATATTACTGTTATTAAAAGAAGTGTCAATCAATTTTTTCATGACCATGAAACGCCCTCCTTACTTAACAATGGAATACCTGGCTAATACCTTGTTTATCAGTTGCCGCCATTGTCTTCCCTCTGCCAGGTTTCAAGCGTATGCGCCAGATAATCGCAAATAGCAACGTGTTCCTCTTTCCCTTTCCCGGCGACCCATATGGGATTAGAAAAACGGTAACGTACAGTCAGCTCAGGTCTGATTTTTCCCAGTTCTTTGATTTTTTTACCCTGCCCCCAAGCGTCTGTTTTGAGTGCCAGCGGCACAATCGGCACCTGGGCGCGACGGGCCAGCTTGATGCCGATACTGTTGAAATGACGGGCGTCAAAAACCGCAGATCGCGTGCTTTGGGGGAAAATAATGATTGAAATGCCTTTGTTCAGACGTTGTATGCCGCCTTCCAGAACAGTTGTCAGGTCCGCACGGGGATTAGCCCGCTCTATAACTATAGGATCGCGTGAACGCATGATGGCCCCAAAGAAGGGCATGGCTGTCAGAATTTTTTTTACCACAAAAGTGACAGGTCTGCGGGGCCGTATAATACCCGGCAACATAAATGTTTCCAGTGTGCTCATGTGATTGGCGACAAAGAGGCACGGACCATCTGTGGCGGTAATGGCCTGCATACCCTGGACGTTGATAAGACATCCTGTCTGTTCTATGAGTTCGGCTACTTGAACGCTGGCATGTACCCAGGCCGTGTCATTGCATTGGCCTTTGGCGGACAGAGAGCAAAGGCGGCGCACCGGGCCGAAAAAAAGACGGCTGTAAAACGAAAGTGAAGGAAAAATCCTGCTTATGGCGTCTGGCTGTATGACCGGGCTGCGGTAGCTGTCGCCGGTAAGAAATTTACCGTCAAACACAGTATGAAAGTGCTGGTTCATGTTATATTATATCAGAATTTTTTATTTGATGCATTTTACGCCACCATTGAGAGAGGCGCGGCTCTTCGCCGTTGTCACGCGGTTGATAAAATCGTCGGTCTGTCAGCTCTGTCGGCAGGTATGTCTGTTTTACCCAGGAATTCGGATAATTGTGAGGATATTTATAGTCTTTGCCATATCCCCATTCTTTTTGTAATTGTGTCGATGGGTTGCGTAAATGCAGCGGCACCGGCCGCACACCGTTGAGTTTTACTTCACGTGCAGCATTGAGATAGGCGGCATAGGCTGAGTTGCTTTTATGCGCAAGCGCCAGATAGACTACAGTTTCTGCAAGAGGTATAAAACCTTCCGGCATGCCGACAAATTCCACAGCCTGATGGCAGGCTACGGCAAGCGGCAAGGCGTTTCTGTCCGCCAGTCCGATATCTTCTGAAGCAGACAAAATAAGACGGCGACATACAAAACGCGGGTCTTCGCCTCCTTCAAGCAGGCAAGCCAGATAGTACAACGCCGCATCCGGGTCGCTGCCGCGTATGGACTTGATCAGGGCGGAGGCCAACTCATAATGGCTGTCCCCATCTTTATCATGCCGCGCCAACATCTCGGGCAGAACAGCTTTGATTGACTCAAGCGCAAGCTGTTCCCGGGGCAAGGCGGCCACATATTCTACAAGATTGAGCAGCGTCCGGGCATCGCCTTGCGAAACGCCGGCCAAGAGATCCAGCACGTCATCCGGCAATTGTATCTGAATATTCTCTGCGCCCCGTCGGGCCAACTGTACAAGTTCACTACGGCCCAAGGGACGCAACCGCAAAACATGCAGACGCGAAAGCAGCTGTCGTGTTACACTGAATGAAGGGTTTTCCGTCGTCGTGGCCAGAAGAGTAAGATCTCCAGATTCTACCAAGGGCAGAAAAAAATCTTGTTGCGCTTTGGAAAAACGGTGGAGTTCGTCCAACACCAGAATTTCTATCCCTGTCAGAGCACGGCGCAAATGCTGTAAACCAGCCTCCGGCGCGCTCAGACGCAGATATTGTTTTCCAGCAGATTTGGCCAGTAACAGCGCCAAGGTAGATTTGCCGCATCCCGGGGGGCCAAACAACAGTAAACTTGGCAGCCTGTTAGTTTGCATAAGCGAGTGCAGACGTTCCACAAGATGGCCCTGCCCTGAAAAATCGGCCAGATCGTCGGGCCGCATGCGTTCAGGCAGAGGCTTACTGACAGTCATGACAGCATTCCGGTATATTTTCCGGAATTGTTGTGCAGCTGCGCAGCCCACCAGTGAATGCCGAGGCACAGCGTCGCCGCTGTTTCGCAACGTAGGATGCGCGCGCCCAAACTGAACGTCCTAAATTTTGCTGTGCGCAACGTGGTCAGCTCTCTTTGTGAAAAACCTCCCTCCGGTCCAATAATATAGACAGAAAGGCCTTGTTGACCAACTGCATCCTGTGAAAGCATCTGTACATTTTCCTGCATTTCCCAAAGCAGGAGGAGATGTTCCGCACCTGTAGACAATTCAACAACTTCATGAATGCCTGCATGGAGAGTGCGGATCTCAGGCACCCAGGGATTTCTGCATTGCTTGGCGCATGCTGTCAATTGAGAGAGCAGTGATTGCCGTGCTGTGGGCGACAATTTGCCATGACTGTGATCAGCCTGCCATATCCAGATGGCGTACGCGCCAAATTCCACAGCTTTTTCTATAAAAAAGCCGCGTCGTACAGCCTTACTGAAAGCAAGTGCCAGTATAGCCTGGGATGCTGGGCGTGGAACAAGCCGCTCCTCCAATCGTTCCAGCAATACGTCTGTGTTGCGGATTTTGCGGATCACAAAGCGGCCGACACGTCCCTGCCCGTCCAGCAAACAGACTTCACAGCCTGGAGCGAGTCGCAAAACATTAATAAGATGCTTCGCCTCCTTTCCTTCCAGTTGAACATCTTGTCCCCAGCACGTCTGCGGAAGATAAAAACACGCTTCATTCATACCGCAAAGTCTTCCTTTTACTTTTTGCCCAGACGCGCTCGCTCCGCTTTAAAACCGTCCTGCAAGGCAACCAGTTTGCCATAATTTTTACGTAATTCCATGCCGGCTTTGCCCAAGGATTCTTCGGGAACATCCAGATATTTTCGCCTCACATAACGATCACGCAAAATTTTTTCCACACAGTCAATGATTACGTCTACAAGCATTGGGAAAAAATTAACGATTTCAAATTTAAGGTCATTGAGCAACATAACGGCGTCACTCGTCATTTGCCTGTAGCTTATGCGCGCTCCCTTGAAGGTGCGATGGCAGATGTCTTCCAGAGTACGCACACGACGCGCTTGTTGAATATAACTGAATCGCGAGCAGACTTCCTGATGCAGTTCACGCATGCTGTCAAAAATTTCATCATGTTGCGGCGCGTAGAGATAGCCTGCCAACACTTTGCTGACATTCGAGAAGAATTCATCACTGTAGCTTATCATGCGACGCTGGTGCTTTGTCAGCCAATAGTAAAGCACTTTCAGGCGTTTTTCATCGTTATCCGTATTTTCCACAATCTCGGTGCGTTTATAAATAATGCGACAGGGATATTCACCCCGCACAATGTCATTTAAACGTAAAAACATGTTGGTGTTGTCTTTTATAATATTCAGCCCAGGTAAAGATTCGCCGGTAAGTGGATGTAAAATTTCCTGCCCCGCAATGGAAAGAGCGCGATCCTGACGCAGGTTCGCAGGATCATACCTGTGTTGGCGGTAGGTTACCTGGGCGATCACAACGCGTTTTGTCTTGTCCAGAAAAAAACCTTTATCATCAATAAATTTTAGCGTTTCTTCCTGATCTGCATCCACCGCAACCAGAGCTATTTTTTCCAGTAAGGGATAACGGCGGTTTTCTCCTGCAGATGTGTATGTTGTAATGGTGCGGTCGGTCTGACCAATGACGCGCAAAAGAAAATGTTCGCCCATTTTGTGAAGTTTGCGCGCAAAAAGTGCGCTTGACGTCCGGCGTTCAGAGACAATGGGAAAACCGTAAAGTTCCATGAGATATCGGTAAACGAACATACGGTTGCGTTCGTACATATCGCTGTCGCCGTAAACAAATTTGCCGATTCGAATGCCGAATCGTTTAAGTTCACTGTCAATATCAGACGGAAAGGAGGCAAACACACCTGCAAGATGAAAAAGATTTTCAGAGTCAAGGGCCAGCACATGCGCCCTGTCCATATGGAGAAGGTAAGGCATGAGCGCGGGGTAGTTCTTCAGCAGAACAGTGCCTTTGTTGCGGAACCGCTGGCGAAATACTTCCTGATGCACGCGCGGCAAACGGGCAGCAAGCGTCTGCAGATTTTGCCCCATGATTTGATTTTCCAGGGGGCAACAGGCTCCGCCTACATCAGCAATCACAGGATGAAGTTTATCGAATTGAAAAATTTCAGAGAAGTAGTCCAGCTGACGGGCAAAGGCCACCATGGCAAAACCGGGCAAGTCTTTATATTCAAACGTGTCGCTGTCAAAGGAAGGTAACAGTTCACGCGCCTCGACCAGTGGATAGTTTTTATTTTCCTGATACGGTTTGACAAGACAGTATCGAATATGCACACCGTCCAGAAAGCGTTTGAGTTCACCAAGAGAAGCAATAGCAAGGGGTTCGGGCTGGACAGAGTCTGCGTCTTGCGAGGGAAGACCGATTTTACTGAAAATTTCTTGCCAATTAAACATCGGGGGAAGCCATGTAATTTTTTAAGGAGTGTCCGCATGGACGCCCTGCCCGACATATTTTCCCTTGCTGCGCTCTTTCTGTATTATATATAGCGCTCTGTCCAAGCGTCCGTGTCTGTCCGCAACTCCTCCAGAGAATGTTACAGTTTCCTCCGGAATGCAACACGGTAAAACTCCTGTAAGGTGGTTTTGTAGAAGCGTTCGCGAATACCGTTTGTTTAAGGTATCCTGGGCCAGGCTGAGCTTGCTGCAGCTTGCGCATATCAGGCGGCAACAAAATTTTCCGGCGTTATAATCTTGCGTTAATCACATTTTAATGACATGTTATTCGCAGTTCTTTTTCCATTATCAGCATGTTGTTGGAGCGCCCATGCCCTTTGCCCCACAGTATACAATTACGCCGAACATAGCAAAAAGTATGCTGCGCATTGAAGCCGTGAAAGCTGTTTTTGAGTCTTTGCCGGTTACTCCCCATGTTTTGCGTTCATTGCGCGAGAGCGCCCGTCTGCTTTCCGTCCATTATTCCACAGCCATAGAGGGCAACCGGCTTACCCGGCAGGAGGTGGACGATTTTTTCCGCAAGGCGGTCAAACCAAGAACGCGCGATGAACGAGAGATACGGGCCTACAGCGTGGCCCTGGATTATATTGAAACGCTCATGCAAAAAACAGTGCCCTTGACTGTGGAACACTTGCAAAAAATCCATACCCTGGTCGAAGGCGGCAAGCCGGGCGGCGGAGCCGGAACCCCTTGGCGGGACGGGCAGAATGCCGTGTATGATTCCGTATCCGGAGCGATAATCTATATGCCGCCAGAAGCCAAAGACGTGCCGAATTTGATGAGCGACCTTGTTGATTGGCTGCACAGCGCCGTATCAGAACTGCCTGTGCCGCTGGTGGCCGGGTTGCTGCACTATCAGTTTGTGACCATCCACCCCTTTTATGACGGCAACGGGCGCACCGCCCGTTTGGCGGCAACGCTTGTGATGCGGCGCTACAGGTACGGCATGAAAGGCGTGTATGCGCTGGAAGAATACTATGCCCGCGATCTGGCTGCCTACTATGCGGCTGTTGCCGCACATCCGCACCACAATTACTATTTCGGCAGAGCGGACGCTGATCTCACAAATTGGCTGGATTATTTTTGCACTGGTGTTGCCGAAGCTTTTGAAAAGGTGAAAAAGGTCGCTGATGCGGAGCGCAAGCGGGGCGGACGGGATAAAAGCAATCAGTTGCGTGAACTGGATAGCCGTCAGCGTCTGGCGCTGACGCTGTTTGCCCGGCAGCAGAATACCACTGCCGCTGAACTCGGCGAGGTGTTGGGGCTTTCTGCCCGCAATGCCGCCGTGCTCTGCCGAAAGTGGGTCAATGCCGGATTTCTGTCTGTGGCAGACCCTTCCAAGCGGGCGCGCAA